>CAZKYZ010000325.1:0-4667 GCA_964557055.1 uncultured Desulfobacterales bacterium | reverse complement strand
CAAAGGACTTCCATAAATCATACGGTTTATCGCCGTCATACCCTTTGAAATAAAGCTCCGCTGTCTTTTTCGTTTTCTTGGCCCTGTCGTCTTCGTTGCCCATAACCGGCCTCCTATGGATATGCGAAATTACCCACTTGCTGCGATTTATTAAAACAACTTTTTGGTGACTGGAAAAAAATCCGAAATTCGAAACAATAAGCAAATATCAATGACCAAAAATGCCAAACGAAATTGGTAGTGCACTACCGGTTTGCCTTTCGTATGCCAAGCTGGTCCAGGGCAATGATCCATTTGCAGATATTGGCGGACCCTTCCACCATATAGTATGTGGGGGCATCCCGGTACAACCTTGCCAGCGGATATTCTGTACTGTACCCGTACGCTCCCATGATCCGCATGGCGTAGTTGGCGCACTTGTTGACCGTTTCCCCGGCAAAGTATTTGGCCTTGGCTACGTCCAATCCGTTATTCAGGCGGCCCTGATCTTTTACCCAGGCGGCCCGATACACCAGCAGACGGGCTGCATCGATCTCCGTGGCCATCTGGGCGATCATATCCTGGTTCATCTGGTACTGCCCGATGGGTTTTCCGAACTGTTGGCGCTGGTTGCAGTATTTGGTGGCCACTTCCAGACAGGCCTGGGCAACCCCGACGGCTCCGGCCGCCGCCGACAGGCGGGTCTGGTTCAGGGACCCGAACACAATCCGGGAACCATCGCCCGGCTTTCCCAGGATGTTCTCCGCAGGCACCTTTGTGCCGTCCAGGAAAAGTTCCCCCGTGGGGGAGGAAAACGAACCCAGTTTTTCCAGCCGGGATGTTTTGACGCCGTTGTGATTTTTGGGCTCCAGCACGAACGCCGAAAGCCCTTTGGAACCCTGGGACTTGTCCGTGTAGGCATAATAAATGATCACATCGGCCACATCGGCGTTGGAAATCCAGGTTTTGGAACCGTTCAGCAGCCAGTGTCCGCCGCAGTCCTGAGCGGTGGAATTCATGGCCATCACGTCCGAACCGGCATCCGGCTCCGTGATGGCAAAGCCGCCCACCAGTTCACCGCTGCACAGACCCGGGATATATTTTCTTTTCAGCTTCTCACTGCCATACATATGTATCGTATAGGCCGTCCCCAGCGTCTGCATATTGATCTGGACACGCAGGGAACTGGATACCCTGGCGATTTCTTCGGTAACAATTATCGCCGCCAGCCACCCCATGTTTTCTCCGCCGTATTCTTCCGGAATAACCGTTCCGAAAAAACCGAGTTCGCCCATCGGCTTGATTACCTCTTCATACGGGAAGTAATGCCGGTTGTCCCATTCATCTGCATGGGGAGCAATTTTCTTGGCGGCAAATTCGCGCACCGCCTTTTGCAGCATTTCATGTTCCTTCGACAGATTAAAATCCATCATGCCTCCTGATTCTGCTTTGTTTCCACCACCGCCAGAGCTTTTGCCAGCACAGCACCGCTGAAACGCACCTGCAGGGCGCTTCGAAGCATATCCGCGCTGATCATCTTATCCATGGCGGCCATCCGGCCCAGAGCGTACAACGCCCGATCTGAATCTTTTACCTTTTCCCGTTTGAAATCGATTTCCAGCACTTTTCCCCCGCAGGGAGGCATATCGACATCAGCCGCCTTGAACACCAGTGTTTTGGCCGACAGGGCAGCCAGCATTTTCTTTCTGCGGGCGACGCCCTCCTCCGCCAGCACAAAAACGACATCCGGATCCTGGATACCGGTATAGCCGATATCAGCATCCGCCAGAACCAGCTCGCTGATGGAGTGACCCCGCAGTACGGTTATGGGGTAGTCATTTTTCTGGGTGGCGTTCAATCCCGCTGTCATGGCCGCTAAACAGAGCAGCTCTCCGGCGGTTACAATTCGCTGCCCGGCACTACCCAGCAATACGGCTTCCAGGCGCCCTTTTTGCGGTGCCGCATACCGTTTGTTTATGGCAACAGGTGCCGGCACATCGCTAAGCTGTGCCTGCTGCTCCCGATACAGGCGGACATAATCCGGTCTCACATTTTGGGCAACAGGTCCTGTGGCGGGGGGCAGCGCAGCCATTCTTTTCTCGATTTCCCCGGGCGTCAACCGGTTTTTCTTGGTAAATCTCCCCGGACAAATTCCCCAGATATCCACCAGGGAAAATCCCTGAAAACGTATGGCTTTTGCCAGCTCATCTGACAAAGCGGGATTGTAAGCGCTTACCCTGCTGGTATAGGCAGCCCCCGCTGCGGCGGAAACCAGGCAGACGTCCAGGGGTTTCTCCAGGCGATTTAAAAATCCGGAAGCAACGTCGGCGTCCGGCGGTGTCGTAGCCGAACATTGGCCGCCGGTCATGCCATAATTGAAATTATTGAGGACCAGCAGGGTGAGGTCGATATTGCGGCGACAGGTACTCAGCAGATGCGCCCCTCCGATTCCCAGCCCGCCGTCTCCCATCGTCACGATCACCGTCAATTCCGGGAAGGCCATTTTGATGCCGGTAGCATAGGTTAACGCACGACCGTGCAGTCCATGAAACGCATGCGTATTGAAAAAAGTGTCGAAGAGACCGGAACAACCGATATCGCTGACAATCACGATCTGTTCCGGCTTCAGGTCCAGGCCGGTCAACGTACCGTCAAGGGCATGAACGATCCGTTCGTGTCCGCATCCGGGGCAGAAAACCGGGGGTCTGGCTTTATTTAAAAGGCTATTCATTCTCCAGTACCTCCCGTATCATTCGCGGGGAGATCAGGTCACCGTCCATCCGACCGCAAAATTCAATCTTGTGGTTTGGCAGAATCCGCCGTATTTCCCGAACGTATTGCCCCAGATTCATTTCCACGACGATGATTCTGCTATGTGTCCGCGCCGTTTCCCGAATGACCGCTTCCGGAACCGGCCACACTGTTTTTAAAACCAGCAGGGAAACCGGGCGGCCTTCCCGGGAAAACTGTTCGGTCACCTGGCCTGCCGCCCTGGCGGAAACGCCGTAGGTGATGATCAGCGTTTCTGCACCGGCCGCCGCAACCACTTCGTACAGGGCTATCCTTTCTGCGGCACTGCTGATCTTCCGGCACAGCCGCTCCTGATTCTCGGAAATCAGCGTGGGATCAGCGGTGATATACCCGTCCGGTCCGTGGGTAGAAGATGTCTGGCGCACCGGCACGTCACCGCCGATGGGCAGAAAGGGGGGCGCAGATCGGTCGTTGTCGGCCTGAAACGGCAGAAAAGGGCCATGGACAGCCGCCGCCCGGCGGTTAACCGGCACCGGCGCAGCAATTTTCTCCAGATCCACACTTTCCCGGGTCATGGAAATCTCCTTGTTTGCCGCCAGGAAAACGGGGCAGCGAAACGTCTCGGCCAGATTGAAGGCCTGGACCGTAAGGGAGAAACAGTCCTGAACGTCCACAGGAGCCAGGGCAATAATCGGCATCCCGCCGCTGTTGCCCCAGCGCATGAACTGGATATCGCCGTCAGCTCCCTTGGTGGCCGAACCCGTGGACGGTCCCAGTCTCTGGACATCCACGATGACCACTGGAATCTCACTGCCAATGGCAAAGGAAATCTGTTCACTGTACAGACTCAGCCCCGGTCCCGAAGTGGCTGTCATGGCTTTCATTCCGGCCATGGATGCCCCCAGGCAGAATCCGAGGGAAGCGATTTCGTCTTCCCCCTGCATGCAGATCCCCCCGACAGGCGGCAAATATCGCAGCATATGGTTATAAATGGTGGTGGCCGGCGTGATCGGATATCCGGCATAAAAGCGGCAACCGGCTGCCATAGCCCCCAAAGCAATTGCCTCATTTCCTTCCAAAAAACAGCGTGCCATCGGAAAAACGCCTTTCTATAATCATAAATTTGATCAAATATCTTATTAAATAGTAAACCATGTACGCATTCCCGCGGGGGAAGTCAACCCCCAAAAAGCCTCGCGGGATAGAGCGGGGCAGGCTGAAGGACATAGGCTCTATGGATTCGCGCTGTCCGGCGGAAGCCTGAAAAGCGACTGACCGCCTGCCTGCCATCTAAAATGCGGATATTTGTTTTTCCCGGATCATACGATCCAGCCCTTTGAGGACATGGATTTTTACAGCGGATATATGCTCGCCCAATATCTTCCGGGCCATTTTCAGGTTCCGTTCGCACACATGCCTTACGATGGTTTCATGCACGGCATCCGGCTTGTTCATGGCCGTGGAAAAGAGAATGTCGCCGCCATACTTCAGGTACAGCAGGTCAAACAGATTGGTCAGGATGTTGAGCTGGACACGCCCCCCTGACAAGGATGCCAGGCAAAGATGAAATTCCATATCTTTGACCAGCCGGTCGTAAAGATAGGCGTCCCGGGCCGCCTCCTGGTGGGCCTGCAGCGCCGTTCGCAGGCGTTTCTTCCCATGTTCATCAATCCGTTCGATGGTTGTCGGCAAAAGGGATATCTCAATCAGTTTGCGCAGGTCATAGACCTCCTCCACCTCTTTTGTGCTGACCGGTTCGGTATAATAGCCTCGATTGGGTTCGCGGCGGACAAGCTGTTGGAATTCAAGCCACTTGAGGGCCTGGATTATCGGGGTCTGACTCATGCCCAATCGTTCCGACAGGTCCCGGTATCCGATTTTCTGACCGGGAACAATTTCGTTGTGAAACAGCATGCTGCGAATCCCCAGGTAAGCTT
>CAZKYZ010000324.1:0-4675 GCA_964557055.1 uncultured Desulfobacterales bacterium | reverse complement strand
TCGAAACCCAGCTATGATGATTACTGTTTCAACTTGATGTTTGGCAATTTAGGTCCTTGAGATTTGCCTTTTGTTTCGGATTTCGACATTCGGATTTCGGATTTTCCAGGTCCTATACATCAGGTGTATCCATGTTTACAGGAATCTTTATGTAAAAAATTTACAGGACAGCACACTATGGTCTGCGGCAAACAATAATTGTCACGCGCAACGAACCATCAACGTTCAGACGCAAAACGGCCCCTGACGGTACCGACAGGGGCCGTACTGCTTGAATCTCCGAAACAGTTCAGATCAGGAATTCAGGATCTTCCTAGCGCTCTCGTCATTGACATCCGATACGTGGGGAATGCCGGTTTCTCTGGCGGTTTCCCGGTTGCCGGAAAAAATCTCGTTGCGCGTAATCTGGTGTAATGCAAACTTCCTGGCACCGGCCATCAGCTGCTGCATTCCGCAGGCAAGCTTGTCGGCCAGGGTACAGAACGCAATCGCCCCGTAAGGGATATGCTTCATCTCGTCTTTACCCACCTTCTTTTCCACATCGAAGTAACCGGCAAAGATTTCTTTGGCGCTGTTGCCGACGGCCTTGACGGTTTTGGGAAGTTCCGCCCAATGCCCGTTTACATTGCCGCGCTGTTCCGGATGGAGCGCTCCCTGGATATTGGATCCCACAAACCCCGGTATCATGATGGCCCTGCCCATACAAACGAGCTTGGTAAACGGTGCCCCCAGAGCCAGTGCTTTGAAGATGCTGTCTTCCAGGGCGAACCCTCCGGCAAAGGACATATCCACCACCTGGTTCCCTTTGGCGGCCAGGATGGCGGCATATTCGTACGCCTTGGAATGGAGATTGATGGACGGCACACCCCAGCTTTGCATCATGTTCCAGGGGCTCATCCCGGTTCCGCCGCCGGAGCCGTCGATGGTGAGCAGATCCAGTTTTGCATCGGTGGCAAACTTGATGGCCATGGCAAGTTCTTCCATGCCGTAGGATCCGGTCTTGAGGGTGATACGCGTAAAACCGATGCTGCGCAGGTAGTCCACCGAGCTCATGAAATCAGCACGCACCTGTGCCACCGTATCCAGGTTGGTTCCGCCCAAACGGCTGTGGCGGGCAAAGGATTTGATAGAGCCGTTTTCAAAAGCCTTCTGCACTTCAGGACTCGATGGATCCGGGTCCACCATATAACCGCGTTCTTTGAGGAAAATGGCATAGTCCAGGCTGGTTACCTGAATCTCACCGCCGATGTCCTTTGCACCCTGTCCCCATTTCAGTTCGATAATCACCTTGTCGCCGTATTTGCCAGCCACGAATTCGGCTACACCATTACGGGTGTCTTCCACATTCAGCTGCACGATAATGGCGCCGTATCCGTCATAATACCGCAGATAACCATCGATACGCCGTTCCAGTTCAGGCGCACACTTGACCTTGCCCTTGCGTTCCGTACCGGAGCCGATTTCTGATTTGCGGTCCACGCCCACCACGTTTTCGCCGATAACCACCGGAATGCCTATCAAAGCACCGCCGATGGCAAAGGAATCCCAGTATTTCTGGGCCACAAAAGTGGAACCCAGCGCACCGGTCATCAAGGGCATCCGCACCTTCGTTTTAACGCTTTTGCCGAACTCGGTTTCCAGGGATACATTGGGAAAGATGCAATCATCCGGATCGTTGCTCATGCCGTTGTGCAATCCATGGGCGCCGTAGGCATACCCTTGGATACGCAGCGAATTGTAGGAAACCCCCACATGGTTCGTATTGTTGGCACCGGCGGTCACGATGCCGTAACTCCGCGGGTAAAGCAGTTCGCGGCCCACCAGGCTGGAGAGCCATGTTTCACATTTTCCCTGACAATCCGCCCGGCAAAGACTGCACAGGCTGGATTCACAGGGATTTCCCCGGTTGTTTGTTCCCAGAGCGTCATTGCTTTTCGAAAATCTCATTTTTCCCCCTATTCATCGATTGGTCTCTTGTTTGCGGAGCAAGCTGTTGTTTGCATCCTTTGCGGGAATAAAAAAACGCCGGCCCCTATCAGGATACCGACGTCCTTGTCGAAAAGAAACGGCCTACCGACACGCCATTGTGCCGAAAATTTCAGGCCGACTAACTATTACTGGGGGAAGTATTAGTTAAACTAATCGTTTTTGTCAAGACAGAACTTTGCCGAAATGTTTTTTTTCAGGGCTGAAAGGATTCGTCGGACAAGACAACCGCATCCGCCACCTGGCGCATCGATTTACGGGAATCCATGCTCCTTTTCTGGATCCAGCGATAGGCATCATTACCGCCGATATTGCGCCTGCGCATAAGGATTTCTTTAGCACGCTCCACCAGCTTGCGGGTCTCCAGCTCTTCCTGGATCACCCGGGTTTTGACCATCAGCTCCGTATTTAAAATGGCCACGGCCGCTTGATTGGCCACTGCGGTAAGAAGGTTTATCTCCGTTTCGGAAAAGGAATGGGGCTCCGACGTAAAACAGTTGAGCACACCGATGGTACGGTTGTCTTTCAACTGCAATGGAACGCCGACCATGGACACCAGGCCGAGTTTCCGGGCCATGTCTTTTTCTTTGAAAAGCTCGTTTTCCAATACATCGGCAACCACCAGCGGTTTCTGGGTGGTGACCACGTATCCGACAACCCCTTCGTCCGTGTTCAAGGAACGATCATTTACGTATTCAGGGGCGATGGCCTGGGTCGCTTTCAACCGGATCTGTGGCGGAGATTCATTTTCATCCACCAGCCAGAGCGAACAGATATCGACCCCGGTGACTTTCGCGGTGACCATAACAATCAGCTTCAGCAGATCCTCCAGAAAAAGATCGGATGTAATCGCCGAGCTGATATCGGTAAGCGCTTTGATGTATTGCCCGTAGGTTTTGGGTTCGATGGTGTGCATGCCTTTTGTGTAGCCGAAAACCGTTCTTTTTTCAACCAATTGATACAAAGCCGGCATTATCAATCAAAAAACAGTCCATAGGCGTTCCCGGTTGCATTTTTTGGCCTGTGTACGTATCATAACGACACTGGAATCCATTTCGATCCAACGGTGCTACGATCGGACAAACCAATGCGACTTCTTCTCATCGAAGATGATCAAAAAATAGCTTCCTTTGTCATACGCGGATTCAGGGCCGCCGGATTTGCCGTTGACCATGCCGCTGACGGCACCGAAGGCCTTCACCTGGCACTGACGGAACCTTACGATGCCATTATTGCAGACCTGATGCTCCCGGGGCGGGACGGCCTGTCTGTCATCCGCGAGCTGCGCCATGAAAAAATCCGCACCCCGGTGATCATTCTGAGCGCGAAAGGTGATGTCGAAGATCGCGTCAAAGGGCTCCAGATAGGCAGTGACGACTACCTGAGCAAGCCGTTTGCCTTCTCGGAACTGCTGGCGCGGGTGCAGGCCCTGATCCGCAGGGCGGGCAACATCGCAGAACCCACCATTCTTTCAACAGGAGATGTAACCCTCCATATTGCCACCCGCGAAGTATTCCGTGGTGCCAAAAAAATCGATCTTCAGCCGCTTGAATTTTCCCTGCTGGAATACCTGCTGCGCAATTCCGGAAAGGTGATCTCCAAAACCATGATCATGGAGCATGTCTGGGACTACCATTTTGATCCCCAGACAAACGTGGTGGAATCACGGGTGTGCCGGCTGCGGGACAAAATCGACAAGGGTTTCGGCCGCAAATTGATCCACACCGTAAGGGGAGTCGGGTATGTCCTCAAAGAAGACGACTGAACGACGCGGCGCCCTGGCTCTGCACCTGACGCTCTGGTACGCCGGCATTTTCACGATTACGTCATGCGTGGCCTTTGCCTTTTTCTATTTCCTGATTGCACGGGTCATTGTGGAGCGGACGGACCAGGATCTGTCCGATCAGGCCCGTACCCTGGCAACCGTCTTGCAGACCCGAGGGGTTGAGGCGGTAAAACGCATAACGATTCTGGAAGCCCAGGCTGGGGGTGAAAAGAAAATCTTTTTTCGATTGCTGACTCCCACGGGAACGACATTTTCTTCTTCCAATATGTCCTACTGGAAAGACATCCGTGTTGGAAAAGACGTCCTTGGCCAATTGTTGACCCAAAAAAAACCGGTTTCCGAAACCATTACGATTCCGGACCGCAAGGACCAGGTAAGGGTTCTGTATGCTGTTCTCGGACCGAATGTCATCCTTCAGCTGGGCCTTTCCATGGAAAACTATACCCGCGTTATGGAGGCCTTTCGAAAAATCTTCAGTATCACTATGGGGCTGCTGGTCGTTCTTTCCGCCCTGACGGGATGGTTTATGGCCCGTCAGGCACTTTCGGGGGTGGGCGAAGTCACGCGTACAGCCGGAGAAATCACCGCAGGAGATCTGGACCGGCGGGTGCCGGTGAAACAGCAAGGCGACGAAATCGATCAACTGGCGCGCACCTTCAACCACATGCTCGACCGGATCCAGGCCCTGGTTACCGGTATGCGCGAGATGAGCGACAACATCGCCCATGATCTAAAAAGCCCCATTACCCGCATCCGCGGGCTGGCCGAGGTTTCGCTCACCACAGCATCAAAGGCAGGCGATTATGAAAAGATGGCGGCCAGCACGGTGGAAGAATGCGACCGCCTGCTGGACATGATCAATACCATGCTGGTCATTTCGAAAGCGGAAGCGGGCGTTACATT
>CAZKYZ010000323.1:0-4707 GCA_964557055.1 uncultured Desulfobacterales bacterium | reverse complement strand
TCCACAAACGGCATCTTTTGGCCCGGAACTGCGTTTTCGCTCTTTTGCAATCCTCAATATAGCTCGCTATACCTCCGGTTTCAAAATCACTCAGGCCTTGCTCCGAATCAAAATCTACCATTTGTGGACGGACACTATCTGTTTTGTACCGCCCGGGCTTCGAGGGAATCCGGATATCGGGTAACCAGTATTTTTCGGCATTTTTCCAAATGGCCGTCCATTCCCTTTTTACGGTAGGCCTCCAATAATTGTAAAAGGGCATTCGGCAGGCCGGGCAGATCCGTTTTCTTTTTGAGCAGTTGCGACAGGATTCCGGCAGCCTGACCCGGATCGCCCACAGCGCTGAACAGAACCGATATTTTTACATACAGATGCGGCGAGAGCCTGGGCGGATGCGCCACGGACAGATACTCCCCATAAACGGACAGTATTTTGGCGTGACTTTCCCGGTTCCGGAGCATTGTTGCGATATACCGGCTTGTGGTTTCATGAATCCGGCCACCGTCAGGCGACAGTTTGTCAACATGGAACAGGTGCCCCAGAGCTTCCATGTTCGCAGGCTCTTTTTCCAGGATACGGGTCAGCAGGGTGCGCCCTTCCATCATTTCGAGATTACCGATCCGTTCCATGGCTTCTCCCATCAGCGGGGAGATTTCGTCTTTTTTTTCATCCTCAAAGATGGTTTCGTCGACGGTATTGGTATGCCGCAGAAGCAGGTAACCGATCAGCGCACCACCAAGCAGCCCGCCAATATGAGCAGTGTACGCCACCTGGGGGGTGGTTCCGAAAAAGAGTTCATACATTTGCATCAGGACCCAGAATGGCAGCAGGGCAATACCGGGAATTTTGTGGTAGCTGAAGTAAAACCCGAAAAAAGTAACAAAGATGTTCACCTTTTTTCTGCCGTAGAGCACCGTGAAAGCACCCATTAAACCGGCAATGGCACCGGAGGCGCCCACCAGCGGAATGCTGCTGCTCATGTTAAAAAGCCAGAAAAAGAGGACAGCCAGGACACCACCGGCAAAATAGATCCCCAGATAGGCCAGGCGGCCGCAACCCATTTCGAGGATGCATCCGATGAGCCATAAAAAAATCATATTCCCCAGCAGATGTCCGAAGTCGCCGTGCAGAAACATATGGGTCAGCATGGTGATCGGATTAAATACCGCAGGTTGGAAACCATAGCTGATGTATACGACCCTGGACAGTCTGTCTTCGTAGGTGCTTCTCAGGGCTGCCCATTCGGTATAGCGCGGATCCTTTTCCGTAATGATCATTCCATCCCGGAGCATTTCCGAGAACAGGCTGTTTCGTTCCATGTCCAGGTAATAGTCGACCAGCGTTTCGTTGTTCAGGTCGTCGGCATTTCCCTTGATATCCAGTTCATCGGGGTCGGCACCGGTGGTGCGCATATAAAACGGCAGTTCGATGTCGGCCAGGCCGGATTCAAAATAGTATTCGGCCGCTTCGTAACGGAAGCGATCCTCTCCGGATTGAAATACGAAAAAAACAAAGCAGTTCAACAGAATGATGGCGATGGTTATGATGGGAGGGTTTCGAAGACTGATTTTGCCTGTAATCGGGACTACCAGCATATGGTTTCTCCGAGGCCGTGGCTATTTTTGAATCATATTATCCGGCATCAACACAGCGACGACCCTGCCTTTGGCGCAAGCCTTACCTTCAGCAAAAACAGTTTCGGACACCACCACTTTGCGTTCTCCGATTTCATCAACCCGGCCTCTCACCTCCAGGGTGACGCCCATGGGGGTGGGACGCAAATAGTCTACGTGCAAAGATGCCGTGACAAACCGAAGGGGTGGGAGGCTGCCCATTTCCCGGCCCTGTTTGCGGTACATGGCCGCCGCTGCCGTCCCGGTACCATGGCAGTCGATGACGGAGGCGATGAGCCCGCCGTAGACGTATCCCGGAATGGCGGTATGCTCGGGTTTGGGGTCAAAACAGGCCACAGACTCGTCACCGTCCCAGCAGCTCTTCAGCTGGTGTCCTTTTTCGTTCAGCCGTCCGCATCCATAGCAATGGCTCAGGTCATCGGGGTAATGGTCCTGGAAAGCGTCTCCTGCCATATTGATCTCCTTTGGTGGGTATGAATAAAACGCTCCTTATATGAATGTTACCAGTTTAAAAATCAAGCGAAAAAGCCGGGCGTAAATTCTGTTGCTGCAAAAGCGATTAACCAAGATAACCTGCGGATCTTTACAGGAATTTTATTCTTGACAAATTTTGCGAGGTTTTATAATTATTTCTCTTTGTTTTTACGAAGCTATTTAGCTTGCCGAGGTAGCTCAGTCGGTAGAGCAGGGGACTGAAAATCCCCGTGTCGGCAGTTCGATTCTGTCCCTCGGCACCAGTAAAATCAGGGGTCTAGCGTTTATCCGCTAACCCCTGTTTTTATTTAGTAATATTCATTAACTTCAGCATATGGGGGCTCATAACCCGAAGGTCATTGGTTCGAATCCAGTCGGTTGAAATCACCCTGAACAACGAAGAGAGAGAATGCCATGAAGATTGTAATTGTCTGCGACAGTTGGGCTGAAGGAAACGGAGCCATCGTCGCCACCAAGAGAATGATGAGGGAATTTGAAGCCCGAGGCCACGAATTCACCATCGTTACCACCAATATCGCCGGACACGAGGGCGACCTCCGGGAAGTCCCCGGTTTCTACCTCCCGGGCGTCAAGGAATCCATGCAGAATATGGGCTTTCTCTTCGGTAAGGGAAAGAAAAAGGTTCTGCGAAAAGCCTTTGAAGGGGCCGACCTCGTCACCATCCAGTTTCCCTTCTTCCTGGCCCGGACCGCGGCCAAGCTGGCTAAGAAAATGGGCATTCCCGTGATGGCCGGATGTCATCTTCAACCCCAGAACGTGGTAGGCGCCATGGGCATAGAGAACAACATCGCCGAGAACATGATGGTCTGGCTCTTTAAAACCTTTCTCTACAATCAGGTAGACGTCATCCACATGCCCTCGATATTCGGCGTCAAACTCTACCAGGACTTCGGTGTAAAAGCCCATTTCCGGGTTATATCCAACGGCATCCCCAGGGATTATGTGCCCATGGAGAAAGAGCGCCCCGAATTATTCGGGGATAAGTTCACCATCCTCAACGTTGGCCGCCATGCCTTAACGAAGCGCCAGGAGCTTCTGATCGACGGCGTCCTTCATTCCAAATACAAGGACAACATCCAGCTCCTGCTCTGCGGCAAGGGCGAGGATTCCGAAAAGCTCCGGAAGCGGGGTGAAGAGCTTCCGGTGAAGCCCCTAGTTGAATACGTCTCAATGGAAGACAAGCTCACCTACCTGAATACCGCCGATCTCTATCTCCAATCTTCTATCATCGAGATTGAGAGCCTCGCCTGCTTGGAAGCCATCGGCTGCGGTCTGCCTTGTCTCATCAGCAACGCTAAAAACAGCGCCGCGCCCCAGTTCGCCCTGGATGAGCGCTTCCTCTTCGATCAAGACGACGCCGTGGCCATGGGTAAGAAGATCGATTACTGGTACGAGAACCGGGAAGAACTGAAAGCAATGAAGGCAAAAGCCTTGGAAATGGCGGAAAATTACCGCATGGATAAATGCGTCGATGAGATGGAAGTTTTCTACAAAGATGTCATCGCCCACACCAAAGAAACCGGTAAAACTCTCCTCCCCGGTATGGCCATGGGTAGCGAGGGTGTCAGGTCTTCATTCTTGACAAACATGCTCACCGAATGATATATGATCGTTATACGTTTCTTGATGGTTCAAACGTAGCAATCATGGTTTTCTGAAACTGGAATTTTGCGATGGCCCGTCCTTTACGCATCAAATATCCGGGAGCATGCTATCACATCACCTCGCGTGGCAATGAATGCAAGCCAGTGTTTAAAAGCATCCCGGATCGCGAAAAATTTCTCGAATACCTTTCCTCTGCAACGGAACGTTACGATGCCCGCATTCATGCCTACTGCCTGATGGATAATCATTACCATCTCCTGCTGGAAACACCGCAGGGCAACCTGTCCCAAATCATGCTTCATATAAACGGCGCCTATACCAACTATTTCAACCGAAAGCGTGTTCGTTTCGGGCATTTATTCCAGGGACGCTACAAGGCCATTTTGGTAGACAAGGATGAATACGCCAAAGAACTTTCACGCTACATACATCTAAACCCGGTACGTGCGAAAATGGTCGAAAATCTTGATGACTATAAATGGTCAAGCTATTTATTTTATATCGGCCGGAAAGAACCTCCTCAGTGGTTATATCGTACTTTTGTCCTCGGTTATTTCGGTAAACAGAAAGCCGCTGCCCAGAAGCGATATCGTGCGTTTACAGAACGCATGGTCGGAAAGCCTTACCAAAGTCCCTTGTCAGATGTTATCAGTGCGGCCATATTGGGAAGCGCGGAATTTATCGACAATATCAAGGATCGATATTTATCGAAAAAGCCGATCGATAAAGAAGTGTCGGCCTTACGTGAATTATCACCACGTGTAAGAATGGAGGATATTATACCTTGCGTCGAAGACAGGTTGTCTCATGATGCGATGCTTGCCCGAAACGTCAAAATATATTTATGTCAGAAACACACAGGGAAAAAGTTAAGGCAGATCGGAGAGCATTTTGGAATCGGCGAGTCCGGAGTATCTCAGGCCTGTCGCCGGTTATCTCAAAAAATGAAAAAAGATAAAGCGCTTCGAAAATC
>CAZKYZ010000322.1:0-4716 GCA_964557055.1 uncultured Desulfobacterales bacterium | reverse complement strand
CTCAGACAGGATTTGACACCACCTGCGGAAACCTCCTGGGTTATCGAGGCCGTGTACGAAGAAGAATCTCTTAAGAAAGCGATTTTCTCTGAAATTGAGGCCCGGGTCGCTGAAACAACCTTGTTCGCCACGAATACGTCTTCAATACCCATCACGCGACTGGCAACGGCGTTGATACGTCCGCAAAGGCTGGTCGGTCTTCATTTTTTCGGTCCGGTGCCGTTTATGGGGCTGGTTGAAGTTGTGCGGGGAACCGAAACTTCGGAAACGGTGTTTGCAAAGGCCGTCCAATTTGTAAAGACCCTGGGGAAACATGCTGTCTGTGTCAATAAGGATATCCCGGGATTTGTCATGAACCGGATATTTGCCGCCGCTTTCCGGGAGTGCCAGGAGCTGGTTGCCGACGGGGTGGCTACTCTTGAAGATATCGATATCGGCATGCGCCTGGGTTATGGCTGGAATGTGGGCCCTTTCGAAATCGCCGACAACGCCGGCCTGGACACCTTTTTGCGGGTGGGACGGTCCATGGAATCATTGGGGGAAGCATATCTTTATTCCAAAACCGGTATCGTGGAGAACCTGGTGGCCCGTGGTAAACTGGGGCGAAAAACAGGTGAAGGATTTTATCGTTATGACCGGCCGGGGGGCAAGAAGGTGGAAAAAGAAAACAGTAAATAGTGAGGAGAAAGAGATAAACAGAAGGGTTCAGGGATTCAGGAAGTCAAGGGTTCGGGTGAAAAGCGTAACCCATACGGACAGGAAGAAAAACATAATTTTGTATCCCGCCGAGATGCAGGGGAGCAGAGAGAAACCCAAAACCTTGCTCATGGCTGATAGCTCATCGTTCATGGCAAAAGGCTGATTTTCAAGAGTGAGGATCCCGGCGGCAAAACAGCTTTACGATTAACAAAAAGGAAGCAGGTCTGACATGCCCTTCGAAGAAGAACTGAAAAAACTGGCCCGGAAAAAAGCCCGAGCGCTTGAAATGGGCGGGGCGGCCAAAATAGAACGGCAGCGCGCCAGAGGACACAGCAATGCCAGGGAACGGATAGATATGCTGTTGGATGACGGTTCTTTTCTGGAGGTCGGTTTGCTTAACCATTCGGATATACCGGGCATGGAGGAAAAGACACCGGCGGACAGCAAAATCGGCGGGTACGGGAAAATTGACGGGAGAACCGTAGTTGTGGTGGCAAATGATTTTACGGTACTCGCGGCCACATCCAGCCGTGTTGCCGGTCGAAAGGAGGGCGATTTGAAGCTGGCTTCCCGCCGCTACGGCTATCCGCTGATCTATCTCGGAGAAGCCGGCGGGGCCCGCATGCCGGATATAATGGGGGCCAGGGGCCTGGCATCTTTCGGGGGCGGCGGTTATGACACCTATCTTCAGCTTATGAGCCGTATCCGCCAGACACCGATGGTCACTGCAATCATGGGGGAATGCTATGGCATGCCGACATGGATGGCATGCCTTTCCGACTTTGTTGTTCAGGTCAAGGGTAGCGCCATGGGAGTTTCCGGTCCGCGGATCCTGGAGCTGGCTTTGAGCGAAACGGTAACCGACGAAGAACTCGGCGGGTGGCAGGTGCACGGGGAGATTACCGGGATGGCGGATGGTATTGCCGAAAACGAAACGGATTGCTTCCAGCTCATCCGGCGGTATCTTGGCTACATGCCGGCCACCTGCAAGGATGCGCCCCCGGTTTACGCCGTTTCGGAAGGATCCGGGGAAGATATGCCGGAGATACTCGACCTGCTTCCGGAAAAGCGCAACCGGACTTACGACATGAATCGCCTGCTGGCGTGCATTGTGGACAAGGACAGCCTGTTTCCCATAAAACCTGCCTTCGGCGCTTCCGTGATCACCAGCCTTGCCAGAATTGGCGGTCGCACGGTCGGAATTGTCGCCAACCAGCCTATGGTCGGTGCCGGGGCAATGGATACCGATGGAATCGACAAGGTCATCAGTTTTTTATGCCTCTGTGATTCCTTTAATATTGCGCTGCTTTTTTTTCATGATATACCCGGGTTTCTGGTGGGAAGCGTGGCGGAAAAAAAACGGGTGGCCGCCCGGGTCATGAATTACATGAACGCCCTGGGCCTGGTAACGGTTCCCAAAATTGCCGTCATTGTGCGCAAGACCTACGGCATGGCTTTCTGGAATATGTGCGGTTCCGGGTGTGCTGCCGATTTTATGGTGGCCTGGCCGACAGCGGAGATGAGCTTCGTCAGTCCGGAGATAGCAGCGAATGTTGTTTTTGGCGGGAAAAGCCCGGCCGCCGGTCAGGATCAGGAGGAATGGCAGAAGCTGGTGCGGCAGATGGTTGATGATGCCTCACCCTATGGAGCGGCTGGAATGCACTATATTCACGATGTGATCGATCCGCGGGAAACGAGATCGTATCTTATGAAAACGCTGTCCATTTGCGGGGAACGGGTCGGTGAACATCGGTTGGCCAACTGGCCGACAAAGTTTTAGAAACCATCTCAAAAACCCAAATTTTGAGATGGCAGCTATCGGAATAATTTTTAAGATGACTTTTCGCAACGGTAAATACAAAGGAGAAGAATATGGGTGCAGACATTTACGGTAAACTGAGAGAACAGCTGGACCAATACTCGGTCGGTTATCCCCGGACGGAATCCGGGGTGGAAATCGAGATTCTAAAAAAATTATAAGATCGGAAGAGCACAGCTTTACCTGGAGCTTTCCCTGATGCTGGAAACCCCTGCTTCCGTTGCACAGCGAACCGGCCGGGATGCCGACAAGACCGCCGAACAGTTGGAAGAGATGGCCCGCAAAGGGTTGATATTCCGGAAACGCAAGGCGGGTAATGTTTTGTATGCGGCGGTGCCGTTTGTGATCGGATCCTTTGAGTTCCAGGTCAAACGCATGGACGCGGAGTTTGCCCGTTTGGTGGAACTGTATTTCAACGAAGCTTTTATGGGTCAAATGACCGACAACATGCCGCCCTTGCGGACAATCCCGGTGGGTAAATCCGTGGATACCGCCTCCAAAGTGGCCTCCTATGCCGATGCCCGTGAGATTGTTAAAACCAAAGCAAAGATCGCCCTTGCGGAATGTATCTGCCGTAAACAGCAGAAATTCATCGACAAGGGATGCGGCAAGCCGCTGGAAGCCTGCTTTTCCTTCGGTTCCCATGCCGAGTTCTACATTGAAAACGGTATGGCCAAAGCCATCACTCAGGATGAGGCCCTGGCAATTCTGGACGAGTGCGAAAAAGCCGGCCTGGTCAACCAGCCGGCCAACATGATCAATCCCGGCGGCATGTGCAATTGCTGCGGCGACTGCTGCGGCGTGCTGCGTTCGTTGCGGCAGCAGCCCAGACCCGCCGAAATGGTGTTGAACAATTTTCGTGCGGTGGTGGATGAGGAATTGTGCACCGGGTGCGAGATATGCATAGAGCGTTGCCAGATGGACGCCCTCAGCCTCAACCAGGATGATATCTCGGTTGTCGATAAAGACCGCTGCATCGGGTGCGGGCTTTGTGTATCGACCTGTCCGACCGAAGCCATCAAATTGCAGCTGAAACCGGAAGCGGAGCTCCTCGACCCGCCTTCTAGTGGTCAGGAAATGATGATAAAGATGGCAGAAAAAAGAGGCAAGAACCTGATGCCGTTGTCCATGTCCAACACCTGATTCTGAAGCGGGCCCTATGGTTTTCCGCAAAAATAAGCCTGCGGGGCCCGGCAGGCGGATATCGGAAGCGTTTGAGCAAAAGGAGGAAAATATGAAAATAAGCGACATCAAAAAAATCTGCGTTATCGGTGCGGGGAATATGGGGCACCAGATTTCGACCTTGTGCGCCATTCATGGTTACGAAACCACCTGCACCGACATCAATGCGGAGATATTGGGCAAAGCGGAGGCCTTTGTGGAGCAATACCTTCCCGGGAGGGTTGCAAAAGGTAAGTTAAGTGCGGAAGCAGCCACCGCCGCCCGGTCGAAAATTCAATTTACTCCCGACCTGGAAGATGCCGTGGCGGGGGCCGACTATGTCATTGAGGCCGCCGTGGAGGTCCTTGAAGTAAAGCGCGATCTGTTTGCCAGAATAGACAAGCTGGCGCCGGAGCATGCCATCCTGGCCACAAACAGCTCCGCCATTGTCAGCTCCCGGATTGCCGATGTGACCAAAAGACCGGACAAGGTGGTCAACCTGCATTTTTTCAATCCGGCCCTGGTAATGAAGCTGGTGGAGGTGGTTCAGGGGCCGCACGTGTCGGACGAGACAGCCGGAATTTCCGTGGAACTTTGTAAACGGCTGGACAAAGTGCCGGTTCGCCTTCGCAAGGAAGTAGACGGTTTTCTGCTGAACCGCATTTTCTTTGCCATATTCAAAGAGGCCGAATGGCTGCTGGAAATGGGGGTTGCCGATGTGGAAGATATCGATAATGCCTGTGTTTTCGGAGCCGGCCATCCCATGGGTCCGTTCCGGTTGATGGACCTGACCGGCATCGACCTTGCCTATACCATGGGGATGGAGAATTTTAAAAAGACCGGCGTACGCGAGGAACTGCCGTCGCCCAGAATTGTGGAACACTTCGTCAAGGGAGAGTTCGGTCAGAAAACCGGCAAGGGCTGGTATGATTATTCCAAGTTAGGGTGAGCTGTAAATGGAACAGAGTCAGACCATAATCCGGTGAAATAGCCCTTCAATTATTTATTTTCGAGGCAGTTGGAAGGAGACCTAAGAT
>CAZKYZ010000321.1:0-4746 GCA_964557055.1 uncultured Desulfobacterales bacterium | reverse complement strand
ATTTCCCAGGCCGTCCAATGCCGACCCGAAGGGGGGAACGTGCAGGTAAGCCCCAAAACAGAAAGCCAGGGTAATAACGAGGGAGACGACAAATTCCGGTTTGGCGAAGGAAACTTTCTTGCTGCTGTTTTTGAGGTAATTTACCAGGGGCGTCCAGTTCAGGTAGATATGCCAGACGGAGGCGATCAGAAAGAGCATGGAAGTGATGACATGGATATTGTTCAAGTCTTCCTTGGACAGCGTTAAAAACCGCCAATCCGCCCAGTCGGCGATGCGTCCCTGGGGGGTAAAGTAAAGAATCAGCCCGGTTGTCCCCAATACACAAAACGACCAGAACGATATCCAGGAAATTAGTTTTCGTGTTTTGATTGCTGCCATAGTATGCCTTTTTAGTTTTTGGTATTGTTGTTTTATACAACAGGGGCAGCCTGTTAAGGCCGCCCCTGTGAGCCGTCTATTCGAAAAGTACAAATCTTACCAGCGGTTGCGCTCGCCTCCACGGGGACCAGAACCCATCATATTTCCCCTGTCGCGGTATCCACGATTGTTGTTCGGCGCGAAATTGCCGCCCTTTAGCTGATACGCCAGGCGTTTCTGGTCCAGTTCGCCCTGGAGTTCGGAGATTTCACCCTGGAGCTTGGATGCTTTTTGGGCATCGGGAGCTTCTTTTGCCAGTTCACTGCGCAGTTCGAGATTTTTCTGGTAGAGTTTCTGGCGAACCCCATCGGTTTCCTTGGCATATTCCGCCTGATCCTTGTTCAGCTTTTCCAGCTCTTCAGCGGAAAGGTTGTTGGTAGTACCAGAACCGTAGTTGCCATAGGGGCAGTCGTAGCCCTGCCCGGAAGCGCCGCCCATGCGGCCGTATCCCCGGCCCCACCCGGCTAAAGCTGCGGTGGAAAGTCCGAAAAGTGCCACGACTGTCAGTACGGTGATTGCTTTTGCTCTGTTCATGTTATCCTCCTTAAAGAACCTATTGTTAATGAGTCTGTTTAACCTGTTTGGTTACACAATTACATGAGCAATTGGTGTGCCAGGAAAGAAGGCAGCAAAAAACAGTCGTAACGACTTAAAAAAACAGGAATTAATTAACCTGTAGCCATAATGGGGAAAACAATAACGACATTTGTGGGGCATTATTACCCATCTTTGAGGAGAACGGCTTAGGGCAAATGGGAGAATTTTATACAGGGCATCAATTGCGGGTGTGCGAAGAGGCGCCTGCCGGTGATGGGAAGGCGAAGTGTTGACGGGGGTAATCGGATGATCCGGGGAGCAGGGTCGTCACCGGTTGCAGGGATACGATGCTACAGAGCCGGATCTTAATCAACACCATACTCTTTAAGCTTGTTGTGCAGGGTTTTGCGGTTGATTTTCAGCCGGCGGGCGGTTTCGCTTTTGTTGCCGCCGGTGGCTTCCAGGGTTGCCAGGATGGCTTCTCTTTCAACTTCTTCCGGGGGGCGGTTCACCACTTCCGGCCTTTGCTGCGGCACCCAGTCACTGGTTTCCGAATAGGGGCCCGTGATGGTTTGGGGGAGCTCTTTTTCGGTAATATGCTCGCCGGCCAAAAGCACTACCCCTCTTTCGATGGTGTTTTCCAGCTCCCGCACATTTCCCGGCCAGCTGTATTTGATCAGCATATCCATGGCAAGAGGCGAGAACCCGCGAACATCCTTGCGATTCTTCCGGGCGTATTTCTCCATGAAATGCCGGGCCAGCAGGGGGATATCGTCCTGGCGGTTGCGGAGGGGTGGGACATGGAGGGCAACCACATTGAGCCGGTAATACAGATCGTTCCGGAAGGCGCCCTTTTCCACCGCTTCCTCCAGGTTGCGGTTGGTGGCGGCGATGATGCGGACATCCACCGGGAGCGTTTCTTCGGCGCCCACCCGCTGGATCTCCTTTTCCTGGAGGGCCCGGAGCAGTTTGGCCTGCATGGCGGGCGAGGTTTCCCCGATTTCGTCCAGAAAGATGGTCCCCTTGTCGGCCTGCATGAAGCGCCCCTCCCGGCGCCTGTCGGCTCCGGTGAAGGCGCCTTTTTCGTGGCCGAACAGCTCCGATTCCAGCAATGTTTCCGCCAGGGCCGCACAGTTAACGATGACCAGGTCCTGTTCCCTGCGGCTGCTGTTGTGATGGATGGCTTTGGCTACCAGCTCCTTGCCGGTTCCGCTTTCTCCTGTTATCAGGACCGTGGCCTCGGACGGAGCGATCATGGCCAGCATATCGATCAACTCCCGCATGGGCCGGCTGCTGCCGATGATGTCGTCCAGGCGGAAGCCCGACCGCATTTTATCGCGCAACTGTTCATTTTCGGTTTTCAGGCTGCTGTGTTCCAGGGTTCTTTCCAGGGTCAGCTTCAGTACCTCGAAATCGAGGGGTTTGGTGAGGTAGTCGTATGCACCGGCCTTGAGGGCCTCAACCGCGGTTTCAACCGAGGAATAAGCGGTCATTATCAGGACCGGAATGGACGGGTTATACTCCTGGATCAGCCGCAGGGCTTCAATTCCGCTCATCTCGGCCATACGAATATCCATCAGGATCAGATCGAAGGGGCGCTCTTTGACCAGGGTTACGGCCTCGGTTCCATCGGTTGCCGTGGTGACGGAATAGTTCCAGCTTTTGATGATGGTTTTCAGGGTGGTCAGATGTCCGGGGTCATCATCGACCACCAGAATGTGAAAACGTTGTTTATCAGTCATGCTGTCCTCAAGATGTGTTCGCTGACGGAAAAGAAAGGGTGACAATGGTTCCCTCACCCGAAATGCTGCGGACTTTCACCCGCCCGTTGTGTGCTTCCATGATTTTGTGGACAATGGCCAGGCCAAGACCGGTTCCCTTCGGTTTGGTGGTGTAGTACGGGTCGAATATCTTGCTCAGATCAGCAGCCGGGATACCGGAACCCGTATCCCGGATTTCAATGGCAATGTGACCGTTTCGGCGGGATGCACCGATCGACAGCTTGCCGCCGGTTTTCATGGCCTGGATGGCATTGAGGTACAGATTGAGCAGGCATTGGGAAAGCCTGTCGGCATCGATATCCGCCATCAGGGGCTCGGAAGTTTCGGAGATGTCAATATCGATTCCCTGTGAGGCGGCATCCGGCCGAACCAGGCGGACAGAGTCCAGTAGCAGTGCCGCAATATCCGTTTTTTTCATCTGCAGCTGGGCCGGTCGGGCGAATTCCAGCAGCTCGCTGATAACGCGGTTGAGGCGGTCTACTTCCTGGATCATGACACCGGCCGCCTCGGTATCTTCGGGCTGGTTCTCGAATTTGTCTTTGAAATAAGTGGCAATGCCCTTGATGGAACTCAAGGGGTTGCGGATTTCATGGGCCACACCGGCCGCAAGTTCCCCCACAGCCGCCAGCTTTTCCTTCCGGCGAATTTCATTCTGCAGACGGCGTACCTCTCCCAGATCTTTCAATATCAGCACCTGACCGACATAGAAACCCTCTTCGTTGATGATCCGGGAGGCGCTGACACTCACAGGGACAACCTTGCCGGCGCTGAACTCACATTCCATTTCGCTTTCGGATATGGACTGGCCCGTATCGAGCAGGTCTTTCAACCCGCAGAAATAGCTTGGCAGAACCGTTTCGGCATCGACACCCCGGGCGGATTTCAGATCGAGCCCGGTGATTTTTTCTGCCGCATCGTTGAAAAAGGCGATGTTGCCGTCTTTGTCGGTGGCGATCAGCCCCACCGGCAGGCTGGTGACGATCTCATCGGCGAAGGCGCTGGTGTCCTGCAGCGACCGTTTGGTAACCTGGTAGCGCTGCATCCAGAACAGGGAAACAAACCCGGCCAGGGCCAGGACGACCAGGACCCCCGACAGGACCAGTGAATTTCGGATGTCTTCCTTCCGGGCATCTTCAAACGGTTTGGGATCGAGGCCGATAATGATAATCTGTTCGGACTCGGCGGTGCCGGTCGGTGTGCACCAGTCCGGCTCTCCCGAATTACTGTCTTCCGCCTTGTGCGTCATCTGCCGCATGCGGCCGGAGGAACGGCCGAAAACCGGCTTGAAATATTGATAGGCCACGAAGGCCGTTTCGCCCGTCTCGGATTCCACCACCATCCAGCCGGGGTCACCGGGGACTTTCAGCCGATCCAGATAAAGGCGGTGGTTCTGCTGCGACCCCACCCGTTCGCCATCGCTGCTCGCCAGGACAACCCCTTCTTTGGAATAGATCTCAAGATAAAGAACATCCGGGAGAACGGCAGTCTCTTCCAGCAGGGTCTGCACCTGGCGGCCCCCGCCCATCATCCCCCGCATCCCGGTACGGGCACCGGCCTCCATGGCTTTGATCAGTACGGCGCCCTTTTCCAGAAGGATCTGGGCCATGTATTCTTTTTCGCGGTTGTATGTCCGGGTGGCCATCACAAGCACGACCACCAGCAGAATAGCGGCGGAACAGACGATGATCCAGGGTGATGCCGGAACGGAGCGGCTATGACGGGTTTCTTTTTTTATCATTTATCAGCAAGCTTATGGTGAAAGTCGGTAAATGGTTACTTCATAATGGGTAATCTGTAAACAGTTTCGTTGCCACCGCAGCGAAAGTGTATAAAATTGCCACACAATTGCGTCCGAACATTGTGGTTCCATAGAGTGCTGCAACATTTATTCCAGAGAAGCCGGCAGGGGTGTAGCGGGTTTTTCGGGTGCCTAACCGGAAAGAAGGTTTACCACAGAGGACACAGAGGAGATTGAGATGGCTTCTAACCAAACCAGGTTATTTGTATTGAT
>CAZKYZ010000320.1:2714-4755 GCA_964557055.1 uncultured Desulfobacterales bacterium | reverse complement strand
CGATGGCCATATCGACCGGTCGTGAAAGAGAAAGGGGATTTTAAAATGAAAGGCCTTCATATCAAACGGTTACTTTTCGTTTTACTTTGCATCTCTTTTTTTTCTGTTGATCTGACAGCGGGTCCCTTGATTTCTGTGTTCAATATTCCCAGTGAACAAAAACCGCTACTTATAGCGCAACGATCTGAGGATGAAATCAGATCAGCAGAAGAAGAATCCCGCCGCCGAATTGAACGTGAAGAGGAAAGCCAGCGTCGCGAACGCGAGCATAGACCCCGACCGCCAGTGATTGGACCCCATGAAGAGATGGACCTTGTTTTTATGGAACTCCAGATCAACAACCCCTCGCCCCATGTGGGAGAACCTGTTACGGCAACCGTCCGAATTCGTAATAATGGCAACCATCCTGCCCGGCAGGTGTTTGTGGTCTTCTTTTTAAATGGCCACCCGGTAGGCGAAAAATTTGTCAATATTAATCCACGTGGCGTTGCAACAGCTCAGGTTCAAATTGATCTGCATGCAGGTGGACCCCAACAGCTGCATGTTATGGTGGACTCCGAAAATGGCATACCTGAAGTCAATGAAGACAATAATTTCGGTGAAGTCTTTTTCAACGTTTCTGATTCTCCGGAAATGACAGACCAAAGGAAAAAGGAATTTAAAGCGATAGCACCACCTGAAAAAACGAACCTTCTTCCCGGAAGTCCCGAAATCTATGTGGGCGTCCCCAGTGCCGGGTCCAAGCTCTATGTCGGTGATGGCGTCACCATTAAATGGCTGATTACGGGATACATGGACGATAAGGTGAAAATTCAGCGCTGGTTGCATGATAAAACAGGCGGCATGAAAGTTGGCAACAATATCGTTCAGTCCACCCCCAATGTTGCTCAGTTTCCATGGATAATTCCCACTGTACCAGAAGGGAAATATACCATCGAGGTGACCACCGTCGACGGAAAAGTCAGCGGAGAAAGCGATTCGTTTTGGATTCTGTATAAAAAACAACCCACCATTAAAATACTGTCCCCGATAAAAGGGACCAAAATGTCGGAAGGAAAGACGTACCCTATCAAATGGGCGATCTTCGGACAGCATAACCCGAACTCAAAGGCCTCGGTATCTGTTTCTCATCAGGAAAGCGGTATGGTGTTTACCATTGGGCTGACCGGCCTGACAACGGGTATGCCCGCGATTGCCGGCCCGGTTTTTAACTGGAAGGTGGGCAATGATATGAACGGCAGCAGTGGGCTGCCCGGGGGTAAATATACGCTGGAGGTTGCCAATATCGATAGCGGGGTCAGTGCGAAAAGCGGTGTTTTCGACATCCTGCTCAGCCCGGCAGTGAAGAAAACCGATACAAAGACCACCTACACAACCGGGATAATGATTCCCCCGGAAGATGCATCCAAACTTAAAGCCGCGGGAACCTACAAGGCGGAAGTGGCTATTCAGAAAGCCGCTTTTTTTGGAAATTATTTCTATATCGATATAATCAACCTCGGTCCTGAAACCATACCAAAACATCTGGTATCTCAAATCGGCTTTATCGTCGACTTCGACAAACTCAATCATTGCGAATTCAAATTGGACCAGGTAGTGTTTGATTTAAAACCCAACGACACCGTATCCGGGGCCCCATATTCCTATGTCAAAATTTGCCTGGCAGGATGGTATCCCTCGGGAATAAAATTCAATAAAGCGAAAGTCCAAATGATATTGCCAGCTGAAATCATTGACGGCAATAAAGCCAATAACAAATATGAGGCGCCTTATCCAACAAAGAGTCCCTGGACCAAATGAAAGCTGACGTTTGACCCTGAATCTATGACACAAAGGTGTTTTCGATCCATTCAAAAAGTCCGATATTTCCGGGTCGGACCAAGCTGACCGATTGGAATGAAACATTTTACACTTAAAATGATGCCCGAAATCTGGGCTATATGAACGTTTTTTGGGATAAATTGCGCTCTAAAGGATTAGGTAAAGATAGGGAGGTAAAATGAAAAAAAGTCTGTTGCTTTCCGTGATTGTGTTCATTTCC
>CAZKYZ010000320.1:1210-2704 GCA_964557055.1 uncultured Desulfobacterales bacterium | reverse complement strand
ATTTCCATTCTTATGGTTACCGGGACGTCAACAGCCTGGCAGGGCAGAAGGGCCGGCATGGGTGATCCGTATGGCCTGGTTCAGGATGAATCAGACATGCTCATCCATCCGGCGATGATCATGAACAGTTCCGGAACCCGGTTTTATTCCCACTATCGTTTTACCTATACCGATGTGATGGACTGGGACTATAAATGGGATTTCTCCCTAGGTCCTGCTGGATTCAGCCATGACTTTAAAGCATCTGGCGATGAGTACAAAAACGAAGCATTGATTGGAAGCTCATTTAACCTGGGGTCCGGGAGAATGGGTATCTTCTTAACCTATGAAAACCAGAACGGCGATTATGACGGTCCAATCGACTCGACTTTTTATACCGGCGTTGATCAGGATTTTGATCTGGATGCAGACAAAGACGACTTCAAATTGAGTCTTCTTTACGGCTTTCCAATAAACGCTATTGATATTGGTTTTGAAGCAGGGCTTGCCTATCACAATGAAAAAAATAAGACGTCTCAGACATTCGCGGGGTTATTAGACAGTACAAATCCCTTATTTTATACACTTATTACTCCTTTTTTTATATGGAGCAATATGTACACATACATGCTTCCGTATGATTCGGAATATTATGAAACCTTTGCCAGGGCTTCTATCGCAAGCGAACTGGGATCAAATACAGATTTTGGATTAACCGTAAACGGCGGCTATCTTTTTAGCGGTGACAATGAGCTCGATTCCGAAGACAACTTGTTTATTAGCAGTGCTGAAATGGACGGTGATATTGAGGGTTGGTCTTTGGGAGGTGACTTCTGGCTGCGCTACAAAGCTAACGACGATCTTACCCTTCCGTTTCTGGTAAACGCCAGCTATGCGGAAAAGAAAAGGGATGGCGACGACATCGGTGTTATTGGGGGAACCCCTGCAAATTACGAATATAAACACAAAGAAGTAAGCTGGAACGTTGAAGCGGGCGGAGGCGTTGATATCGTACTCGATGATCGGTCGAAGATTGCATCCGGCATCTATTATCGATACCTTGAAAACAATGATGATTTCATGGTGGATATTTATCTTCCTGGTGGTTCCTTAAACACGGACATGGATGACATCCCCGATTACAATGAAAATAGGATCACGCTTAAACTTGCCTATGAAAATGAGATTTCTCCCACCGTTGGTTTTCGCGCGGGATTTGATTGTTTTTACGGCTGGGCCGACTGGGACTATAAAAACGATTCCTTAGTCTTTAAAGAAAGTGTGTCCATGGATGGGGATCTCTGGGGAATCGGGCTTACCCTCGGTGGCACCATTGAGATGGATCCGGTTACCTTGGAGCCATTTATAGGTGCTGCGTATCAGCAAACCAACCTTGATGGAGACGGTACACTAGGCATCGTTGGTGGAGGTCCTGTTATTGCAAACATTAAAGGAGACAGCAAGAGAGAGCAGTGGATGTTTACCGCCGGGTTTTCTCTACTTTTTTAGTCTGTC
>CAZKYZ010000320.1:0-1200 GCA_964557055.1 uncultured Desulfobacterales bacterium | reverse complement strand
TGTCACCATAATTGAACTAATCAGGGTTTACTACCATATACAACGCAAGAAGGGCGGAGATAATCTCCGCCCTGGTTCTAACAGGCTGATCTGTTGTCTTTTTCCATCCATCATGGTATCTATTTCCCAACCCCGGCAGGTCTCAAAAAACAATCTGCCGCTGCCGACGATTCCGCACTAAATGATCAACGAAAAAAAACCTGTCCTATAGGTTTCAAATAGACGTATAAAGCAATAAATTGTTTTTCGTTTTGGACATGATCATTTGTTTTTTAATCCGTCAATGCGTTTCTAATCAGTTATTTTGGCTTCCGATCTAGATGCCAAGATTTTTTTTATTTTTCCTTGGGGGCACCATTTGAAATTATATTGTAAAACTCCCGCTCAGCATGAGCAGGCTATGAAATCAGCTATTTGCTGTTAACCGTGTCCACTTTTTAGGGGAAAATCAAAACGATCGGTTTATCGTCTAAAGCAGGACTTATTATGAGCAGAAACAATGCACTATTTAAACGGATAAAAGAGTATACCAACTCAAATTGCGACATACTGGAAATGGAATCCAGACTGTGGGAAGAGTTCGGCGCCATAAGGGCTTGCCTTGTTCTTGATGCTACCGGATTTACCTGTACAACCAAAACAAAAGGCACTCCTCTCTTTCTCTCTTTCATCGTGAAAATGCGGGATATTGCAGTAGATGTTATCAACAATAATCATGGACTGAATTTCAGGGCCGAAGCAGATAATATTTATGCTGAATTTTTGTCTGTTGATGATGCCCTGAAAGCTTCTTTTAAATTACATGAAGCGATTGAAAAATCAGACCTCTGGCTTAATAAGCAGGAAAAATTTAAAGTTTGTATCGGTATCGGATATGGAAAGCTGCTTCTCGCAGGTGATGAGGGTGTTTTTGGCGATGAAATGAATATCGCTTCGAAACTGGGAGAAGACACGGCAAGGGGAGGAGAAACGCTTCTTTCTGAAAATGCCTTTCATAATCTGGAACAGATTGATCGCACAAAATACGAAAAGCTTACTATTTTCGTCTCCGGAGTCGCTATCAATTATTACGCCTGCCATCCGGAATGATCAACTGTTGAGGGGTTTTGGGGTCAAACTTCTGTCTTTTTGGAGTATTGGAGAACTGGTATGATGGAATAATGGGAAGAATATTGTAAACAACACTCCAAAATTATTAAA
>CAZKYZ010000319.1:0-4764 GCA_964557055.1 uncultured Desulfobacterales bacterium | reverse complement strand
CCATTTGATCGGCATGCATTCTTACCAGTCTTCCTACTTTTACTTTTTTCCGGTTCTGATGTTTACCAGCGTTTCCCCTTTCGCCAGGGTGCCCTGGTAGACTCGGATATAGGTGAGCTGACCGTACTGGCCGTCTTCAAGTTTAAATGCCAGGGCAACCACCGGATCATTCGCAGAACCGGAAAGAATAACCTGTTCTTCTGCATTGGTAAGATCAAGGGCGGTGTTTTCGACTTCGACCGGACACGGCAAAAGATCATTGACTGCGTCGAGAAGCGGCTGGACCCCCTTGTTTTTATAGGCCGACCCAAGCAATACCGGAGTGATTTTGCGTTGCAAGGTCCCTCGCCGAACGGCTTCGATAATCATGTCGGCCGGAATCTCTTTCTCTTCCAGAATGGCTTCGGTCAGTTCATCGGAAAACAGGGATGCGGCATCGATGAGCGTTTCCCGCATTTTTTCCGCTTCCGACAGCAGGTTTTCGGGGATCTCTTCGATGCGGAGATCCTCCCCGTTGGAACCGTCAAAATAGATAGCCTGCATGCCGACCAGATCGACAACTCCTTCCAGATCGGCTTCGAGACCGATAGGCAACTGCAGGGCAACGGCATTGTGGTCCAGTTTTTCGCGCAGCTGTTTGATCACGCGAAATGGATTGGCCCCGCTACGGTCGCATTTATTGATGAACGCAATGCAGGGTACGTGATAACGTTTCATCTGCTGGTCCACAGTGATGGACTGAGACTGGACGCCGCCGACCGCACAGAGAACCAGGACGGCACCGTCCAGCACCCGGAGGGAGCGTTCCACTTCGATGGTAAAATCGACATGCCCGGGCGTGTCAATGATATTGATCGGATAGTTTTTCCATTCGCAGAAGGTTGCTGCGGAAGCGATGGTTATTCCGCGTTCCTTTTCCAGCTCCATGGAATCCATTGTGGCGCCGACGCCGTCTTTGCCTTTTACATCGTGGATGGTATGGATGCGTTTGGTGTAAAAAAGGATACGCTCGGTGAGCGTTGTTTTACCGGAATCAATATGGGCGCTGATCCCGATATTGCGTACATTGTGAATGTCGGTTTTCATGACTGTTATATCCTTGGTTTCAAAAAGCAGATAAATAACCCTTAACGTTGCAAAAGCCGGAGAGTAAAAAACATGGCGTAAAACAGACAAGATCCTTATCCTTACCGGCGGTAAGACCCTAATCAGGTTGCGATTGTTCTGTTTTTTACTATATTTGCAGCCATTTTAACTCTCTTCGCCATGCTTTTTATGCAACGATAAGGTAACCTGTCCGGGCAGCATGCATGTGCCTGCCTGTATCGTCCGATGCGCTGATTGTGTTATGTTGCAGTTTGGGAGTTTTTGGCCCTGCCCGGTGAATATAGAAAACACCGATTTCGGATAACAGCTTCATTCGGATAACAAACAGAATACCAATAAACTGTTAATATTATACCATGTACAAACCATTGTCAAGAAAAATAATCAAACCGATTGTAACGCGTGTGCAGCGTTTGGCGGGTGTCAACAGGGGCATAATATTGGGACTTGATTTCGATAATGTGAACCGCTAGTGTAAAAAATTATCAAATGCGCATGCAAAAGAAGGTGAAAAGGGTCAAACGGAAATGAATCTTCAACAATACTGTCCGGAAAAAGTTGTCAGTGCACAAGAGGCTGTTTCAAAGATTAAATGCGGCAGCAGGGTATTTCTCGGAACCGGTTGCGGTGAACCCCAGCACCTGATCCATATGATGGTTGCGGATCTCTCTATTCAGGACATCATGATCTACCAGATGCTGTCCTTCACACTGGCCCGTTATGTGGAAGATCCCTCTTTTTTAAAACGGTTTTCCCTGAAACTGTTTTTTATCAGCCGGACAATGCGCAAAGCCGCATTTGAAGGTAAAATCGATTATGTGCCCGCTTATCTTTCCCAAATACCGGAACTGTTTTCCAGCCATAGAATCGGATTGGATGTTGCCCTGATCCAGGTCAGCTCTCCGAATCGTTTCGGTTACTGCAGCCTCGGCGTATCCGTTGACATCACCAAATCCGGTATGGAAAACGCTTCCACCGTCATCGCCCAGGTAAACCCCCATATGCCCATGACATGGGGAGACAGTTGTGTTCATGTGGATGATATTGATTATCTGGTTTTGCACGAAGAACCTTTGGTGGAGGCCATACCGGCCATCGGCAACAATGAGATCACGGAAAGGATCGGGACATATATCTCCCAGCTGGTTGACGATGGATCCACACTGCAGATCGGGTTCGGCCACCTTCCCAACGCAATCCTTACCTATCTTGAAGGTAAAAAGGATCTCGGCATTCACACCCAGGTAATCACCGATGGTTTTTTACCGCTGCTGGAAAAAAAAGTGATTACCAATAAGCGTAAAACCCTTCTTCCGGGACGAGTGGTGGCGTCTTTGTGCATGGGATCTGAAAAACTCTACCGGTATATCGACAGCAACCCTCTTTTTTATTTTCGGTCTTCTGAATTCGTCAACAATCCGACGGAGATCGCTCGCAACGACAATCTGATTTCCATCAGCTCTGCCCTGGAAGTTGACCTGACAGGACAGATCTGCTCGGATTCAACCGGTCCCATGTTCTACAGTGGCATCGGAGATCAGGTTGATTTTTTGCGCGGATCCGCCATGTCAAAGGGTGGTTTTTCAATTGTGGCGCTACCGTCCACTGCCAAAAACGGTACCATTTCCAGAATCGTTCCCCATTTAAGTGAAGGGGCGGGTGTTGCGACGACGCGTGGAGACGTTCACTTTGTCGTCACCGAATACGGTATTGCCTATCTGTACGGAAAGGGAATTTACCAGCGCGTAATGGAACTGGCCCAGATTGCCCATCCGAAATTCAGGGAAGAGCTGATCGAGATAGCCAAAAAACGACATTATATTTTTGCGGACCAGCTGCCGCCTTCTACGGATGACCTGATTTTTTTAGAAGAATACAAGGACAGGCTGACTCTGCAAAACGGCAAAACCGTCAATTTCAGACCATTGATGCCTTCCGATGAATTCGCTTTTCGCAACTTTTTTTATTCCCTTCAGGAAGAAACGATATATTATCGTTTCTTTCACAAAAAGCGCCTGTTTTCACATGCCGATATTCAGCAGCAGTGGGCCAGTGTCGATTATCGCAAAAACATGTCGATTATCGGTCAGGTGCTGATTGCCAAGCATTGGTCAACTGTTGCCATTGCTTCCTACGCCGAATACGAGGATAAACTCGCCGAAGTCGCTTTCGTTGTACACGAAACATACCAGGGGATGCATATCGCTTCTTTCATGTTAAAGATGCTGGAGAAGATCGCCCGCAAAAACAGCTACCGGGGTTTTTACGCTACTATTTTGCGGGAAAACAAAGCAATGCTGCGTGTTTTTGAAAAGCAATATCCAAATCTGAAAGTTTCCGCCAGCGCCGGTGAAATATCGATTGTCATGGAATTCAAGGGATAAAAATTTTGACAGCAGCGAAGATTGATTGCGACACTTGGCGGGATCTGCTGGAAAAAGGTTCGCGCGAAAGTGGAATAATAATTTCTGCAGAACAGATGGACCGGTTCCGCCGACACGCGGAAGAACTGCTGCTCTGGAACCAAAAAACCAACCTGACGGCAATCACCGATATTGAAGATCTGGCGATTAAACATTTTCTGGATGCGGTTATCCCATTCCGTTTCATCCCGGCGCATTGCACAAGCCTTCTGGACATCGGGACAGGTGCCGGGTTTCCGGGGCTGCCCCTGAAGGTGATGAAACCGTCCCTGGATTGTACCCTTATCGATGCATCCCGAAAAAAAATCAGCTTTGTGAGCCATATTGTCCGGCAACTGGAACTGCTAAATGTCACCGCGATGCATATCCGCGCAGAAGATCTTGCGTTGCAAGCGGAGTACCGGCATCGTTTTGATGTGGTTGTCAGCCGGGCACTGTCCTCCCTTGCCGTTGTTATTCAGTATTCTCTGCCGTTGCTTTCAAAGCGGGGACTAATTGTGACCTACAGGGGCAGGCAGGATGACGATAACGCTGAAGATCTGTGGAAATTATTGAAAGCGAATACGGGTATTCGAAAGTCGGATCTTTCCATCACGATGCATCGTTACACATTACCCCTGGTAAACGCGAAGCGGACGGTTTTTCAAATTCGCCGCAATCGATAAGGGATCATCGCGAATAGAAGCGGTTTTTCTAAAAACGCTTTTCAACGCCCAATGTGCCCCGAACTGTCCGTTCTACGATCCGGGAATGCGCCATTTTGTTAATGACAGCCGCAACATCCTGAAAATCGTCGTCAAAATAACCCAAAAAACGTGGTCTCAGGGAGTGGCCCTTGGAAATCGTACCCTCTGATTTATCCGGAAGGATTAACACTATTTTCATGTTTCTAAGCAATAAATGAATGGAGAGAATGGTTGACAATTCCTCATGGGTGGCGATCATGAATAAACCGATCACATTTCCTTCCAGCGGTTGACGAAGTCTGTGGGATAATTTCGGGATGGAATTGCAAATTTCAACTTGTATGTCGGTCAGCAGGGGAACGACACCCTGCAGAAGCTTTTTGTTGGATTCGTTGCCCGTCGAAGAAAATATGATCACAGTCATATGGGATGAGCTCCTGAAAATCGATTCATACCGATCTGTATTTTGTGATGGAAAATAATTGAGCAAAAGATATGCCATCTACTGTTTTTGAGAGATAACATTAAAAAATATTGAAATAACAAGG
>CAZKYZ010000318.1:0-4775 GCA_964557055.1 uncultured Desulfobacterales bacterium | reverse complement strand
TGTCCGTATTTAAAAACAAACTTGTCCTAATCACACCGTCCGCATCCGGCGTTTTCAATCCTCTCAGCACCCCTGTCGACGCCACCATGCCTGTCGGTGAATTTTCAGCCAACGTGATCTGGTCGATTCTCCATCAGAAATTTGTGGCGCAACCCCTCTGGGGGCAGCCGGCTGAACTGATTACCATCCTTTTTATCGGTTTGATTATAACGTTCGTTTTTCCACGCCTGAAGGCGATCTTTTCCGGAATCACCTTTTGTATCCTGCTCCTGATCCTGCTTGGCGGCTCATTCTATCTTTTCATTTCCAAGGGACTCTGGGTTCAGGTGACGGTACCCGTATTGCAGCTTATTATTGGCTATATCGGCATTGTTAGTATCAGCTATTTCGTCACCGAAACGCATAAGGAGAAAGTGGAGGGTGAATCCGCCGAAACCAATCGGATGCTCGGCATTTCCTTCCAAAGCCAGGGAATGCTGGACATGGCCTTTGACAAGCTCAGGCGCGTTCCTGTTGATAATGAAATGAAGGATATTCTATACAACCTCGCCCTTGATTACGAACGGAAACGTCAATTGAACAAAGCCGCAGCTGTATATGAATATATCGAAAATTATGACAGCGGGTTCAAGGATGTCACCGCCAAAAAAACAAAACTCATGCAGGTCAGCGAAACCATGGTTTTTGGCGATAGTTTCCTGGGAGGAGGACGATCCGGGGATGACCTTCTTGCAACCGGAACGGACACCAGGCCGACACTTGGCCGCTATGAGATCATCAAGCAGTTGGGTAAAGGGGCAATGGGAATCGTATATCTGGGCAAAGATCCACGAATCAATCGTACGACAGCCATAAAAACCTTTCGGTTCGCAGAGGAATATGACGCTGAAGATGTCCAGAAAATGAAGGAAAAATTTTTCAGAGAGGCTGAAAGTGCGGGTACGTTGTCTCATCCGAACATCGTAACCATTTATGATGCGGGCGACGAACAGGATCTTGCCTATATCGCCATGGAACTCCTGGACGGGGAAGACCTGGAAAAGTATACCAAAAAAGAGCACCTGTTACCGCCTTTAAAAGTTATTGAATACGTAGGCGATATTGCTTCTGCTCTCGATTATGCCCACAAACAGGGTATCGTTCACAGAGATATCAAACCGGCCAATATCATGTTGCTTGCTTCGGGGGTAGTGAAAATTACCGACTTCGGGATCGCCAGAATCACGGCCACATCACAGACGCAAACCGGAGTCGTTAAGGGGACCCCTTATTATATGTCACCCGAACAGTTTTCCGGAGAGAAAGTTGACGGTCGTTCGGACATTTTTTCACTGGGGACCATGATGTTTCAACTTCTGACGGGAAATCTTCCCTTTTCCGGTGACAGCCCCGCAGCATTGATGAACCAAATTATGAATGTCAAACATCCGGATCCCAGGACGATCAACCCCAGAATAATTAAGCCTCTGGTTGCCATTCTTGACAGGGCACTTGAAAAAGACCGCGAAAAAAGGTATCGGGAGGCATCCCAAATGGCGGCTCACCTGAAAGAGCTTGGCAAGCGATTGACTGCCGCTATCGCTCAAAAACGGTCAACAAACAAACAGACCGGTAAAAAAACGTAACCCTGACCGATAGTTAACTTGACCAACAGTTAATTTTATTATATAAAAATTAAACCTTATTTGAATTTCACCGGAACGATTCAGGTAAACATTATTTACCGTTCGTAAATGGCGTGTTGCTGCAATTCTGTTTTTAAAGGAATGGGAAGGCGTCCACCGGTGGTGTTTTGCATTCTTACGGCAATCAGGTATCATGGCGGTCCTTGAATCGGCAGGCATAACGGATGTGGGCAGAAAGCGGAAGGGTAACGAAGATGCCCTTTTTCTGGATGATAAACTCGGTTTGTATGTCGTAGCGGATGGAATGGGAGGACATCGAGCCGGTGAAGTAGCTAGTAACATGGTGGTGCAGACGATCCGCGATGCGATCATTAGATTCAGGGCTACCGGCGAAAACGGAGAACCGGACAGAATAGATGAAAGCCTTTCTCTGGAGGCGAATCAGATTCTATACAGTATCGAGCATGCCAACACGGGCGTAAATCAATCTTCCCGTTCAAATACGGCATACCGGGGGATGGGCTCGACGGTCTCCATTATCTACTTTACAGAGGAATCAATGATTGTCGCCAATGTAGGCGACAGCCCGATTTACCTGGTTCATAATGGTAATATCGAAGAGCTTTCTGTGCCGCACACCGTAATGGCTGAGCAGGCAGCTATGAACCCTGACGGAGCACGCCAATTGGGTTCGGAGTTCAGGCATATGCTCACACAGGCTATGGGTATCGAGCAGTCCATCTCACCTGATATTTGTGAGATACCATACTTTAAAGGAGATCGCTTGTTACTCTGTTCAGACGGTCTCAGTGACAAAGTGTCTCCAGATGAAATTCTGAATGTTATCAATAAACAACGCCCCAAGAAGGCTTGTTCGACGTTGGTGAACATGGCCAACGAACGTGGTGGCGACGATAACATAACCATTATTATTATTCGCATATTAAAAACCGCTAATCACGGCCATTTTAGTATTTTAAAACCATTTTCCTGGGTTGCAGAGAGGCTTTTTAATTTTCCATTGAAAAAGATTTTTTAATCACAGCGAGGGGACAGTAATGCCGATTCTAACGCTTAAATTCAAAGAAAACGTTGTTGAGCAATACAATCTTGAAAAAGGAAAATCAATTACGATTGGCCGGATGGACAAAAACGACATTGTGATTGCCAATCTTGCTGTATCCGGATTTCACGCCAAGATCGACCCGGTTGATGAAGGCTATCTACTCACGGATCTGCAAAGCAAGAACGGTTCCTTCGTCAATGACAAAATTGCTGCCTCGCACTGGCTTCAGCACGGCGATGTTATTACCATCGGCAAGCACAATATTATCTTTACCTATGGCGCCGATGAAAAAAAACCGGAAGCAGGCCCCTCCAATATGGATCAGACCATGGTAATGGATACCGACAGCTACCGTGACATGATTTCCAAAAGCGCCCCAGGAATGGTCCCCCCTCACGCAGCCAAAAAAGAGCCAACAGTTGTACTGTCATATTTGTCCGGCGGTGAGGGAGAAATTGAGATTTCTAAAAAACTGATAAAAATTGGGAAAGATCCATCCTGCGATATTGTCGTCAGCGGACTCACTGTCGGCCAGACGGCCGCGACCATCAGCAAAAAACCAAACGGCTATTCGCTCAGCTATGTAAGTGGCATGTCGAAGCCGAAAGTAAATGGAGAATCGGTAAAAACGTCCATTGATTTAAAAGAATTTGACGTAATCGAAATCGGATCCGCAAAACTGAATTTTTTCATCAAAGAATAAATCCATCAAACCGCTGCATAGCCGCCTGTGCAAATACCGCCAGGCGGCTTTATGCTCTTGAGTAATTTCATTTAACGCTTACACGACAACGTTTACCAGTTTATTTTTAACGACAATCACCTTGCGAATCTTTTTTTCCGCAGTGAATTTCTGAATCTTTTCATTTTCAAAAGCCAGTTTCTGCAATTCTTGCTCATCCATATTTATGGGTACTTGAATACGACTGCGCAGTTTCCCATTTACCTGCAGTACAATAAGAACCTCTTCCATCGATAAAGCATCCGAGCGGAATTCAGGCCAGCCGGCAGTAAGTATGCTTTCCTTATTTCCCAAAGCCGCCCAGATCTCTTCTGCGAAATGCGGAACAATGGGACTCAATAAAAGCACTATTGCCTCTGCAGCAAAGCGTTCCACCCCAATGGCCTGCTCCCGATCCGTTGGCGCAGAAAAAGTTGACAATTGGTTGACCAGTTCCATAACCGCGCTGATGGCAGTATTAAAATGATATCGATTTTCAATGTCATCCGTGACTTTTTTAATTGTCTGGTGTGTCTTCCGATAAAGACTTTGCATGCTTTCCGGAAGGGCTTCCACTGTTCCCGAATATGGTGCCACCGATTTTATATCTTCGATGCGTTCACCAATCAGCAGCCAGACACGGTTTAAAAAACGAAAAGACCCCTCTACACCTTGTTCATTCCACTCCAAATCCCGCTCGGGCGGTGAAGCAAAAAGACAAAAAAGTCTAGTCGTATCGGCTCCATACCGATCCAGGAGTATTTTGGGATCGATGACATTTTTCTTCGATTTGGACATTTTTTCGATGCGACCAACCAAAACCGGCTCACCACACTTCACACAGCTTCGCTTATCATCGATACCTTCCACCTCTTCCGGGAAAAGAAAACCGTGTTGCGCACAGGAAACGGCTTCTTTGCATACCATTCCCTGGGTCAGTAATCGCGTAAACGGCTCTTTATATTCCACCAGTCCGATCTCCTTTAAAACCCGTGTAAAATATCGGGAATATAGCAAATGCAGGATCGCGTGCTCCACCCCACCGATGTATTGGTCCACAGGCATCCAGTAGCGGACGGCATCTACATCAAAGATCCCCTCTTTATAATCGGGACTGCAATAGCGCTCAAAGTACCATGAGGATTCCACGAATGTATCCATGGTATCGGTCTCACGCTTGGCGTTCTTCCGCCCGCAGTGCGGGCAATCAGTGGTCTTGAAAGATTCTAATTCCGGCAACGGAGACCTTCCGCCTTCAAGTAGATCAGCGTCCTCGGGCAATACAACCGGAAGGTCGCTTTCGTTGACAGGGACAATGCCACAATCAACACAGTAAACCACCGGTATCGGCGCGCCCCAGTAG
>CAZKYZ010000317.1:0-4790 GCA_964557055.1 uncultured Desulfobacterales bacterium | reverse complement strand
GGAATACAACTATGAATTCTGTAAGGCCTTCAAAAGCTGTCTTATACAGAAGCAGGGGATGTCTGAAGAATAAGTTCAGGAGGTTTTGGATGCGCCCGAAAAAGCGCCCCTGGAAGACCGGGAAAAAGCCATGCTGCTTTTTGTTTTGAAAGCCATTAAACAGCCGGACAAGGTAGCCCGGGAAGATGTCGATGGGCTCCATGGTATGGGCTGGACGGACAACGATATTTTTGATGCTGTTTCGCATGGCGCCGGAATGATCGCCCCGAGCATCTTGATGCGGGCATTTAAGATGGATGCCTGTTGATTCCATGGTCAGGCCCCCTTGAACTTCCCCGCTCTTTTTTCCAAAAAAGCGGTCAGGCCTTCCGTGTGATCTTGCGTGAGCTGGGTAAGGGTAAACTGGTCGGCGTCCATGAAACTGGCAACTTCGTTGAGAGCGTTGGCATGAGCGTTGACGGCCCGTTTGGTCATTCGCACGGGAATTGGCGGTTTCGATGCGATTTTCGCTGCCAGCGAGAGGGCTTTGGCTTCTGCCAAACCGTCATCTGTGCAATAATCGGAAAGACCCCAATCCAGCGCCTGGTCGGCAAAAATTTTTTCTGCCAACAGAATAATCTGCTTGGTCCTGGAGGGGCCGAGCAGGTTGACGAGCCGTGGGATTGTCTGCCAGCTCATGTTGAATCCAAGATCCAGCTCGGGAACCAGAAAATAGGAACTTTTGGTCAGCACCCGAAAATCGCAGGCCACAGCCAGCGAAACTCCGCCCCCGATACACATTCCCTCAATGGCGGCAATCGTTACCTGGGGCATTCGCTCCCAGGCACGGCACATCCGGGTTCCCAGAGCGGCGGCATGCCGCTTGACACCGATGGGTGCGTTGATCACCCCGTGAATTTCCGGATCTCCCAGATCCAAGCCGGCGGTAAAGACATTCCTGGCTCCGGTGATGACCACAGCAGCCGTTTCCAGGTCATCTTCAAATGCATTGGCAATGGCCGTAAGCTCCCGCAGAATGTTGAAAGAAAGAGGGTTCAGGACTTTTTTACTGTCGAATCGGACCACCGCAATTCTGTCTTTTCGATCTACCTGGGTATGATGATATGTCATGGTTTACCTCGTTTGAGCCGCTGTTTGCGAGATGCTGCTTTTCTTGAGAATTGCATTTTAAAACGGAGGGTGATATCCTTACAAGACACTGTTTACCTTAACGTTACAAAGGTTTGGTTTGCTATGATTTTATGCAACCTTGCGGTTTATAGAACAGGGAAAAGAGAAAGGCAATCAGAACTGTCATAGTGAAACGATTCGGCATGTTTTTGTCAACTATAGGGTGAAATATCCAACCGGGCTGCCATGATCACCAACCGCTCTCGCATCCGTTTTAAACTAAGCGCCTCCTTTTTTCTGTTGATTTTTATACTCGTTACCGCATTTATTGCCTTTTCCTACTTCCATACACGCAATATCATGCTTGCGGAAACCCACCAAAGAGGGGCGGATGTTTCCCTCAGCTTTGCCCAGATGGTCAAAACCGGCATGCTCGAAATGGATTATGTCGTGATTTTGGAAAGCGCCCGGGAGCTGGTCGAGAACAGTGACATCCTTTCCGTGTCGGTACTGGATCGAAATGGGGGCATGATCATAAATACGGGCAGCAATGGCGCTGTTTCGGTCGAAGAACCGTTTTATGGCAACACATTTTCAAAGGACATTGTCCGCCAGAGAATTATCGAACGTGATCGAATGGAGATCCTGGAATCGGTCCGTCTTGTTACAACGCGGAACCGGGTGGCGTATCTGCTCTGCATAGAAATGCCGCTGAACGGGACCAACGTGAAATTGGCGCAAAGCCGGGATTGGACCTGGGCCATTGCCGGTTTGGGCAGCTTGTTGGCGCTGCTGCTGGCGGCGTTTTTAACCAAAAAGATTACCGATCCGCTGCGAAAGCTTGTGGAAGGGGCGCAAGAGATCTCAAAAGGAAACGTGAACCGTACGATTGATATTCAAACCGATGACGAAACCGGTGTACTGGCGGATTGTTTTAACGAAATAACCGCGAATCTGGTGCAGGAACGGACGCAGAGAGAGCGCAGTGAGACCGGGCTCCACAATTCCCAAAAAATATTCGATACCGTTATGAACAGCATTGAGGCCCTTGTGTACGTTTCCGATCTGGAAACCCACGAGATTCTGTATATGAACAAAAACATGCAGGACCTTTTCGGGGGAGACCGTACCGGGGAACAATGCTGGAGTGTGCTGCGCAACGGGTACGAACGATGCGAAATCTGTCCTGTTGACAAGCTGGTGGGGACCGATAACCGGCCGGCAGGTGTTCATGTCTGGGAGGGGGAAAACCCCCTCACCGGCCGGTGGTACAGGAACTGCGATATGGCCCTCAAATGGACGGATGGAAGGCTTGTACGCCTGCAGGTGGCCACCGATATCACCAACCGAAAAAAAATGGAAAAAGAACGGGTCCATATGGAATATGAGTTGCGGCAATCCCAAAAACTGAAAACCATCGGGACGCTGGCCGGAGGGATTGTTCACGATTTAAACAATATATTGTCACCGATCATCGGGTTTACGGAAATGGCCATTGATGATGCAAAGGGCAATCCGTTAATCAAACGCAGCCTGGAAGAAATTTTGATTGCCGGGAAAAGGGCCAAAGCGCTGGTTCAGCAGATACTTGCTTTCAGCCGCCAGCACGTAAATGAACGAAAACCGATCCGGGTTCAATCTGTCGTAGGCGAGACCCTCCAGCTGCTCCGGTCATCCCTGCCGGCGACGATACGGTTCCAGGAAAAAATCGATCCGGATTGCGGCCCGATTATGGGGGATTCCACCCAGATTCATCAGGTGATGATGAACCTGGGCACCAATGCGTATCATGCCATGGAGGCCAATGGCGGCATTCTGACGGTTGCGGTGCAGGAAGTGGATATCGTGGCCGAGGATGACATGCAAAAATTCAAAGTCCCCAAGGGGCGCTACCTACGGCTGGCTGTTTCGGATACCGGCGCCGGTATGTCTCCTGCGGTCGTCGCCAGAATTTTTGACCCCTATTTCACTACGAAAGAAGAAGGGCGCGGCACGGGGATAGGGCTTTCGGTGGTACATGGAATCGTGAAGGGCAGCAACGGGTCTATTTACGTTTCCAGTGAGGTTGGCCGAGGCACCACAGTCGCCATCATTTTTCCATTGGTATCCAAGCGCCATCTTTTTGTTACAAAAGAAAGAGAGGGGATGGATACTCCGCAGGGAAAAGGCAGTATTCTTGTGGTGGATGATGAAGAACAGATCGTAAGAATGGTAAAGAACATGCTGGAACGGGTGCAGTATTCCGTGAGTGGCAGCACCAGCAGTTTAGAAGCTTTGGAATTGTTCCGGAAACAGCCGGATCGATTCGACCTGGTTATCACGGATTTAATCATGCCCAATATGACCGGCGAAGTACTGGCGAAAGAAATACTGCGGATTCGTCCGCAATTGCCCATCATTCTCATTACCGGTTTTGGTGATAAAATATCCGCTATCAAAACCGGAGAATCCGGTATTACCAAAATCCTCCTGAAACCGATCATAAAGGACGACCTCTGGCAAGTCGTCCAGGAAGCCCTTGCCCAGAGCGCGCACCTTGCGATTTAGAAACCGGGCGGCAGCGGGCACATATTATCCCAAAGCCACATCGAGAATCATCATTACCGAAAAACCGAGCATCGTTGTCATTGTCACCAAGTCGATGTTTGCATAGTTTTTTTGAGATTCCGGGATTAGTTCCTCCACTACGACAAAAATCATGGCCCCTGCGGCAAAACAGAGAGCGTATGGAAGAATGTCTTGCATTTTCAAGACAAACAGCGCCCCGATAACGCCGGCGATTGGTTTCACTATACCGGAAGCTTGTCCCATAAAAAAGCTTTTCCCTTTCGTCAGCCCTTCTCGTCTCAACGGCATTGATACAGCCGCACCCTCGGGAAAATTTTGAATCCCGATGCCGATTGCCAGAGCGATTGCGCCCCCAATGGTAGCAGAAGGGAGATTGGCTGCCACCGCTCCAAAAGCAACGCCTACAGCCAGGCCCTCAGGTATATTGTGAAGGGTTATGGCAAGTACCAGCAGGGTGCTGCGTTGCCATGAAGTCTTTATCCCTTCACTTTTATCAATGCTTAGGCCTGGGTGAAGGTGCGGCAGGAATCTGTCCGTGAGTCTCATAAAAATGCCGCCGCCCATAAATCCGATTACCGCCGTCAGCCAGGGGGTATGCCCCAACTGTTCCGCCATCTCAATGCCCGGCGCGAGAAGAGACCAGAAGCTTGCAGCAATCATTACGCCGGCAGCGAAGCCAAGCATTGAATCCATAATTTTCTGGTCGACCGCTTTTGTGAAAAAGACAAGTGCCGCACCCGCAGCAGTCACGCCCCAGGTAAATAGCGTTGCTATAAAAGCCTGCGTAACAGCATCGAATTGTTGTAAGAAATCAGCCATTTTTGCCCTCCTGCCGGGGTATCTTTTTTATACTGCCAAAGGAAAATGGGATGCAATTGTTGATATACCGGGAGATTTGTATACCCGCCAACTCCCATCAATATGCAGCACAACGTTTCCAATGGTCAACAAAAATTGATCCGTAAAAAGCGCCGATCGAAATCCGGTAAATGCTGAATTTACGCTTGTAAATATACTGTAATCCCGGTTATGAAGGTGGTTGCACCGCGGGGCCGCGCCAAACGCTCGGCCCATAGCCGGAAGCGAGACGGAGTTTGGTATAAAATGAAAGA
>CAZKYZ010000316.1:0-4832 GCA_964557055.1 uncultured Desulfobacterales bacterium | reverse complement strand
ATTGATGATATTCATCAACAAAGATTCACCAATTTGGGATGCCTGTTCGATATCAGCATTTCTTTCCTTTGGAGACGAAGCGGAAGTCCCCTTGTTATCCGTCTGCGGTATCGATTGTTCGGCAACAAGGTTCTCTTCGGGCACCTTCGGCTCGATTTTGGGAGGTGTTGTTTTTGTCGGTGTCCGTTGGACGGGTATATCTGTTAAGTCTTTTTCTTCCGGCAAATAGGCTTTGATTTTTGCCTTTTTGAAACCAACTAGTCCAAAAATCCCAGAAGCGCCGTAAGAAATTACGTCGTGTTTTAAGGATTCTTTCTCAACGCCATACTTCTCACAGGCTTTTTCGACGGCATCATCAACGGTTTTGGCTTCAACGACAACGGTACGTCTCATGCGGGTCCTCCATCTTCAAGCGAATTTCTTTTGGATGTAGTATTGCTGCCCAATGGACATGGCATTGTTGACCATCCAGTACAGTACCAGCCCTGCTGGAAAATTAACAAAAATGACGGTGAAAATCAGCGGCAAAAACATCATCATTTTGGCTTGTGTGGGGTCTCCGGGCGACGGTGACATTTTTTGCTGAAAAAACATCAGGGCCCCCATAATGATGGTAAGAACCGGGATACCCACGGGCGGTTGGAAAAAAGGTAGGGTGATGTCAAAATGACCCAACCGGTCTGGAGCAGAAAGGTCATTGATCCAGAGAATAAATGGTGCATGCCTCAACTCTATGGCCTCATACAGCATTCGATAGAGCGCGAGAAAAACAGGGAACTGAACAAGCATGGGAAGACATCCTCCCATCGGGTTAATTTTATAAACCCGGTACAGCTTCATCAGCTCTTCATTCATTTTTTTCTTATCGCCTTTATATTTTTCCCGCAGTTCCGTCATAAGTGGCTGAATTTTCTTCATTTCACTCATTGATTTGTAGCTTTTGCTACCCAGCGGCCAAAGGATAATTTTGGTGGTGATGGTCAAAATGATGATGGCAACACCGTAGTTGGGGATAAGTCTAAATATAAAGTTTAGATACCACAAAAGGGGTCTTGCGATAATATCGAACCATCCGAAATCGATTGCACGATCCAGTTCGTTGTTGTAGCTTTGCAATAATTCCAGGCTTTTCGGACCGGAAAACAGCTGAAAATCGAACTGTTTTCGGCTTCCTGGAGGGATATCGACCGGTTCGGTAATATACCGGCTTTCAAGTATTTGATCCTTTACCAGCAGCTCCATGGTACTGTTATCCGGCTGCCTGGGTAAAATGCTGGTCATAAAATAAGGTGTTTCAATGGCCTGCCATTGAATCGTACCCGGGAAAATGCTCTTTTTATCCAGTTTATCTGTTTTGACCTGTTCCAAAGACCCATTTATCAAGGCGCTTGGCCCGATAAATCCATAGCGTTTGGTTTCATGGTTTTCCGCGTAAATTGATAGTGTCAGGGCATCTTGAATATTGGCCTGCCCGGCATTGATGACCGTAACAGCGAGATCAATCAGATAAGAATCTGAATGAAACGAAAACTTTTTCTCAATCAAAAAACCGCTCGGTGATTTCCAGCGAAGCGTTAGATCTTTAACGCCATCCATTAGCATAAACTTCTCTTTTTCTGCGGCAGCCGTAAATATGGCCGTTCTGGACCCGACTACGGAATTCTCTTTAAATCCAACCAGACATATTCCTGTTGGCAACGATGAAAGAATGGTTTCTTTATAGGGCGACCCCGGGTTGGCCGTCTCAAGGTATTTTTTTAGTTGGAAGCTTTTTAAAGAAGCTCCCGTTTCGGACAATGTCGCGATATACAGCGGCGTTTCGATGACAAAATCGCGGCTTTTCCCTTCCGGAGGATCAACGACGGGAATAGAGACCTTGTCTGCCGGGCTTTCGACAGTTGTTTCCGTTTTTTCGGGTTGAGCGGTAGTCGATTTGATCGGCTGGTTATCCCGGATTTCCTGGGTCGTCTGCTGAGGGGCCTTTTTTTCCAGAGCCTCTCGGTCCACAAAAAAGTAGTCCCAAACAATGAAAATCAGGAAAGATAATGCTATTGCAATAAACAGACGTCCTTGTTCCATTTGTATCTCCTGTAATCGCTTAACGTACCGACAATGAACAATGGTGGCGGTTGTATTTCCGGACTGCGAACGCAGTATACGAGACCACAATGAGTAGATGGGCGAGTGTATTCTGAATATACATCAGGAACACCGGCCGGCCATTCTTCTATTGAATACAGCCGGTGCCGGATGACTGCTACGGCACGGGATCGAAACCGCCGGGATGAAAAGGGTGACATCTCAGAATCCGCCTGATTCCAAGAAACATCCCCCGTAGGCTGCCGTACTTGTCAATGGCCTGTAACATGTATTCTGAACACGATGGGTAAAAACGACATCCAGGACCAAGGAATGGAGAAACGGAAAGTTGATACAGTTGAATGAGGTATTTCAATAATTTCTGAAGCAACGCTGTTATCTTATCCCGCGGTAGATGGTATTCAGCGAGGAATTTGCCTGAAACGAGTTAATCGTTGCAGACTGTTTCTTCGCGATAATGCAGACATCCCAGACTCCAGGGGTTGCTTTGTTTTTCAACCGAAAATTTTCTCGAATAGTCCGTTTGATACGGTTTCTCGTTACCGCGTTTCCCACTTTTTTGGAGACGGTAATGCCAAGACGTGTTTGAAGTTCACATCCCTGTCTGTATAAGGCGATGAAAAATCGGCTGGAATTTTTTTTTCCTGTTTTTGACAGCTGTATAAATGATGACCTTTTCCGTAACCGATCTCTTTTCGTAAAAGTGTATTTTTTCATTGATTCAGTCGGTGGTCCATCATCGCCCCATTGTTCGTCATTTCCGATGTCCGTTCGTTTACCCGCCTGCCCGGTACCTCCCCCACATAGGCACTGCGCCTTTTACAGCGCCAGTCTCTTTCTTCCTTTTGCTCTGCGCCGATTGATTATTTTTCTCCCCTGTTTTGTCGACATTCGTTTTAAAAATCCATGCGTTCTTGCACGTTTGATTCTACTGGGCTGATACGTTCTTTTCATTTGTCTTCCTCTTTATCTGGTATGCAATACGGTCATCCGGCGCGATGAACCGTTATATTGGATATGCAAAACAGCTTTCCATTGTCATTACGCCTTGACGAATCGGGAATCCTAACCATATCTTACCCCTCTTGTCAAGGGAGAAATACATCGGTTAATTGGAGAGATTTTCGAATATATCAAACTGTTCCAGATGAAACTTGGCATTCGGGTAAATCATAATCTGCTTTTCAATTTTACGCTCAAGTGTGCTGATAATCTGATTCTCTTCTCCATGCAGCATTTCGGCAATTTCCGGGTTTACCCGCAGTGTGAGCCGGTCTCCATAAGTATTGTGGGCTTCCGACAAAACTTCCCGATATATATTGTGACAGATGGTCTGGCGGGACAGAAGGCGCCCCTCTCCGTCACAATAGAAGCAAGGCTCGCTTATCATGCGCGTAAAGGATTTTCGTACACGCTTGCGCGTCATCTGAATTAATCCAATTTCAGAAATCGGGAGGACATGGGTTTTGCTTTTGTCTTTTTGCAAGGCCTCGAAAAGTGCATGGAACACCTTCTCCTGGTTGGATTTCTTTTCCATATCGATGAAATCAATGATTATAATACCGCCAATATCTCTTAACCGTATCTGGTAAGCAATCTCTTTTACGGCTTCCAGGTTTGTTTTTAAGATGGTTTCTTCCAAATTGTGCTTGCCCACATATCTGCCGGTATTGACATCAATCGCAACCATTGCCTCGGTATGCTCAATAACGATATAACTCCCGGAACGCAGCCAGACTTTTCTTTTCAAGGCTCGTGAAATATCACCTTCAAGGTTGTACACATCAAATATGGGCTCACTGCCTTCATAGTGTTCAACCGAAGGCTTTAAGGAAGGCATGAATGTATCCAGAAACGACAGGATCGATTGATACCCCACCCTGGAGTCAATAACCAGAGTGTCTGCCTGGTGGATTAAAAGATCCCGAACGGCCCGAAGGGTCAGCGATAGTTCCTGATGGAGGAGTGATGACACGGAAGCGCTTTTATATTTTTCCTGAATATTTTCCCAGAGATTTATGAGAAAATGCATCTCCTGCTCTATAGTTGCTGTAGCAACGCCTTCGGCTGCTGTTCGGGCGATATACCCGAACCGGTTTTTGCGCAAAAAGGCAATAATTTCTTTCAACCGGTTTCGTTCCGCTTCATCTTCAATTCTCCTGGAAACACCGATATGGTCGGAAGTTGGCATCAACACCAGAAACCTCCCCGGGAGCGAAATGTAGGACGTAATTCTGGCACCCTTGGTCCCTATGGGAGATTTGGCAACCTGAACGAGGATTTCTTGGCCCTCTGAAATGATTTCTTCAATCGTTTGATCCCTTTTCATCTTCATTGGAAGAGGTTCGTAATCCGCGTCGCTGTTTGCCTCATCGGGGCTCCCTCCCGACTCTTTCGCTTCCTCGAGCTGCTCGTCGCCCGGAAACAGTTTTTCATACTCATGAAAACCGTTTTGAAGGATATCGTTGACATATATAAACGCTGCCTGCTTCAAGCCGATATCCACAAACGCGGCCTGCATTCCCGGTAAAACGCGTTGTACCTTTCCCTTGTAAATATTCCCGGTAATATCCGAGTCATCCCGGCGCTTAATAAACAGTTCAACAATGGTATCATCTTCCAGGAGGGCTACCCGCGTCTCATGATCCGTGACGTTAATGACCAATTTTTTATGCATCCCCGACTCCTCGTTCATATCGGTTATTATGTGCTTTTATCATTTTCTAGCACTC
>CAZKYZ010000315.1:0-4832 GCA_964557055.1 uncultured Desulfobacterales bacterium | reverse complement strand
TTTTTTACTTGACAATTCACAGCGATATTATAAATATTATTGTTTTTTTAAAATGCCCACGAATGCCGTGGAACGCAACAAGGAGGCCATGACAATGTACGCTGTCGTCAGTACAGGCGGGAAACAATATAAGGTCCGGGAGGGTGAAACCCTGCGGGTTGAAAAGATTGAAGGTGATATCGGATCATCCGTGGCCTTCGACCGGGTTTTGATGTTTTCCGATGGAGAAAATGTCAATGTGGGTACACCTGACTTGGAAAATGTGTCCGTATCGGGACAGATTGTCGAGCAGGGTAAATCCCGCAAAGTTCTTGTATTCAAATACAAAAAAAGAAAACGATATCGAAGAAAAATGGGCCACCGCCAACCCTACACGGCGGTAAAAATCAATGCTATTGAAGCCTAATTTTCCGGTTTCGGGCCGTTACAGATAAACTCCCGGCACAATCGGGAAAAAGGAGTATAGAATGGCACATAAAAAAGCAGGCGGCAGTTCTAAAAACGGCCGCGATAGCAACGGGCAGCGTCGCGGAGTTAAGCGGTTCGGCGGTGAAAATGTACGCGCCGTCAATATTCTCGTCCGCCAATTGGGAACCAAGATCCATCCCGGCACCAACGTGGGCCTTGGCAAGGATTATACCCTGTTCGCACTGATAGACGGTGTTGTCACTTATGAGCGTAAAGGGCGGGCACATAAAAAAGTCAGTGTTTATGAAGCGTGAAATTTATAGATGAAGCCAGTATTGTGGTCCAGTCGGGCGACGGCGGTGGCGGCTGTGTCAGCTTTCGCAGAGAAAAATTCATTCCAAAAGGCGGCCCCGACGGTGGTGACGGCGGACACGGCGGTGACGTTATTTTTCAAGCCGTTAACCGCAAACGAACGCTCTTTCATTTCAGAAACCGCAGACACTTCAAAGCAACAAACGGTGCCCCTGGAAAAGGACGTCTGAAGACCGGCAAAAGCGGTGATTCCCTTATCATTGAAATCCCCCCGGGGACACTGGTCTACGACGCCGAATCGGGCACCCTTATCAAAGATTTTACCTGCGCCGACGAATCATTGGTGATCGCCAAAGGCGGACGCGGCGGTCAGGGTAATACCCGTTTCAAATCATCTACCCGTCGAACCCCCCGGTTTGCACAACCAGGCGAAGAAGGACAAACCTTCCAGCTTAAACTTGAATTGAAGCTCCTCGCCGATGTTGGCATTATCGGCCTTCCGAACGCCGGCAAATCGACCCTGATCAGCGTTATCTCCTCCGCCCGCCCCAAAATCGCCAACTATCCCTTTACCACCCTGACGCCGACCCTGGGTATCGTAAAAGGAGAATGGGGAGAAGCATTTGCGGTTGCCGATATCCCCGGCCTTATCGAAGGTGCCCACAGCGGTATCGGCCTTGGTATCCGTTTCTTAAAACATGTGGAAAGAACCAAGCTGCTGGTTCATCTGCTGGACGCCTCCGAAATAGACGAAAACCAGCCTCTGGCAAACTATGAAACCATCAACAGGGAACTGGCGTTGTACAGTGCCCAGCTGGCCCACAAACCCCAGGTTGTTGTCCTGAATAAAATGGATCTTCCGGGAACAAGCAATATTCTGAAAATATTTAAAAAATCTCTTCCAAACAAACCGGTAATGGCCATTTCGGCGGCAACCGGAACCGGGACGGCAGACCTGGTTAATACACTGGTAACCCAATTGGACCACTTGCATGAATGACAGCCGAAATAGTTTTTTTCGGAAAGCGAACCGGATCGTTGTTAAAATCGGTTCCGGTATATTGACAGAAAAAAACGGCCTTAATGTGGCCGTTATCCGTGACATCAGCAGGCAGATCAGCGGTCTTATGGACCGGGGCATTGACGTCATTCTGGTGTCCTCCGGGGCCCTGGCATGCGGAATCAAAAAAATCGGGCTGCCGGCCCGGCCTCACGAAATAACCGTTCGCCAGGCGGCCGCAGCGGTGGGACAGGCGGGGTTGATTCGAGAATATGAAAAGGCCTTTGATAAACACGGCAAAAAGGTCGCCCAGATTCTACTGACCGGAAACGGCATGACACACCGAAAGCGGTATTTAAACGCCCGCAACACCCTTAACAAATTGTTGTCATGGAAGGTGCTTCCCATCATCAATGAAAACGATACGGTTTCTATTGATGAAATCAAATTCGGGGATAATGACAACCTGGCTGCCGTAATCACGCTGATGATGGATGCCCATATGCTGATCAGCTTGACGGATACCGAGGGCCTTTTCAACAGCGATCCCCGCAGGGACCCTTGCGGAAAGCTGATACCCCTGGTCTCCAAAATTGATGCGTCAGTCCTTTCCCTGGCCAGTGAAGTACCGGGTGCTCTCGGTCTTGGCGGAATGCTGGGGAAGATAAACGCCGCCCGCAAAGTCACTGCCGCCGGGGTACCCATGACCATTGCGCGCGGCAATACACCGGATATTTTATCCCGGCTTTTTGCCTGTGAACCTGTTGGCACTTTTTTCCTTCCTGGCCGAGAAAAACTGTCCAGCCGGAAACGCTGGATCGGATTCAGCTTGAAAACCTCCGGATCTGTGATCATTGATGGAGGCGCAGCCAGGGCGATTCTAAAAGCGGGGAAAAGCTTACTTCCCAGTGGCATTATTGGTGTCAGCGGCAGCTTTCAAGTCGGGTCGGCAGTTACCCTCGAAACGGAAAACGGAAAAACCATTGCTTCCGGTCTAATCAACTATTCCATCACCGATGTCCAGAAAATTATGGGGATACAAACGGACAGGATTGAAGAGCGGCTTGGGTACAAATTGTTTGACGAAGTTATCCATCGGGACAACCTCGTTCTTACCAGCGATCCCTGACCGGACCGTTATCGGATGATTGCGGTCTGTTTTCATCAGAACCAAACCTGCCAGGAGAACAAGCATGTCTATTGAATCTGAAATTCGTGAAATCGCCAAAAATGCCCGGTCGGCCGCCATCGTTCTGGCAACAATCCCCACCGATCAAAAAAACGATCTTCTTCGTAAACTTGCGGTGGCTGTTGATAAGCGGTCTTCCGAAATTTATTCTGAAAACAGAAAAGACCTCGATCTGGCAGTGCAAAAAGGCCTTTCGGCTGCCATGGTCGACCGGCTTACCATAAAACCGGAAACCATCAAATCCATGGCGCAAGGCCTCTGCGACATCGCGGAATTGGAAGACCCTGTTGGTGCGGTTGCCAGCACATGGGTCCGCCCCAACGGCCTGCAGGTTTCACGTGTAAGAATCCCTCTTGGTGTCATCGGCATTATTTATGAATCACGCCCGAACGTCACCATCGACGCTGCCGGTCTGTGTCTCAAATCCGGCAATGCTGTTATCTTGCGGGGCGGATCGGAGGCTTATTGCTCCAACCAATGCCTTGCGACCATCCTTTACGACGTTCTCACCGATAACGGTTTCCCCCAAACAGCCGTGCAGGTGCTTCCCATGAAAGATCGGCAGGCGATCACCTGTCTTTTGAGACAGGATACCTACATCGACCTGATTATCCCCCGGGGAGGGGAGGGATTGATCCGTTCCGTTGCCGAACAGTCTAAAATCCCGGTATTAAAACACTACAAGGGGGTTTGCCATATTTATGTCGACGACAATGCCGACCTGGAAATGGCAGCGGCTATCTGTTTCAATGCCAAGGTACAGCGCCCCGGTGTATGTAATGCCATGGAAACCATGCTGGTCCACCGCTCGGTATCGATTCCCTTTCTTACACGTATATCCGAACGTTTCCGCCAATCAGGGGTTATCATCCGGGGGTGCGCGGAAACCTGTCAAATACTGCCGGAGGCCGAAAAGGCAACCGAGAAAGATTGGTCCGAAGAATATCTGGATCTTGTTCTGTCCGTCAGGGTCGTTACCAACATGGAGGAGGCCATAGACCACATCGGCCGTTACGGATCCAATCATTCCGAAGCAATTGTTACGATGAACTATCAGCATGCCCGGATATTTACCCGAGTCGTCGATGCCTCTGTCGTTCTCGTAAATGCCTCAACACGGTTCAACGACGGGGGGCAACTCGGACTGGGTGCGGAAATGGGTATCAGCACCACCAAACTACATGCATACGGCCCAATGGGTCTACAGGAACTCACAACTACCAAATTCGTTGTTCTCGGTGATGGACAGGTCCGGGCATGAGTACCTGAACGCAGGCTACAGAAGTAAGGAAGCGATTATTGTTCCCTGTTTTTTATGCCAACCTGAAAAATACGGTATAGCGCAAATTGGATGTTTCCATGCGGATCGGCATCTTTGGCGGCACATTCAATCCCGTTCACTTAGGGCATATCCGGGTTGCCACTGAAATAACGAAGGCCTTCGGGTTGGACAGGTGTTATCTGGTCCCGTCTGCCCTGCCGCCACACAAGGACCCTTCCCGAATTGCAGATTCACGGGATAGAATTGAAATGCTCCGTATGGCTGTGAAAAACCATCCTGTGCTGAAAGTGTCTGATGTGGAACTGCGGCGGGTGGGACCTTCCTACACCATTGATACCGTGAGGCACTTCACCCGCAAATGGAAAACCGTCCCGGACATTTTCCTGATTATGGGTTCAGATGCTTTTCTCGAAATCGAAACATGGAAATCGTCTGTTAAACTGTTTGAACTGGTTCCCATGGTGGTTGTTTCCAGACCCGGCGCCAACTGCGCAACGTCTGACAGTATTGTCCGAGCCCTGGAACGAAAACTGCACTCTCATATATCGAAAGCGTATCGATATTCCGAAAAAGAAGCAGCCTTTCATCATCGTGTTTACAAGCCGGTTTATCTGTCTGAAATCAGGGCTCTCGACATTTCG
>CAZKYZ010000314.1:0-4857 GCA_964557055.1 uncultured Desulfobacterales bacterium | reverse complement strand
GGATCGTGCTCACCCACGGTGTCGGGCCCATGCGTCAATATTGCATCGGCGCCATACTGCTGGATCTTGAAGAGCCTTCAAAAGTCATTGCCCGCCTGGATGAGCCGCTGCTTATCCCGAACAAGAAAGAACGCGAGGGATATGTTCCCAATGTCGTTTATTCCTGTGGTGGGATTATTCACAATAGTGAGTTGGTCATCCCCTACGCCATGTCCGATACCAACTCCGGCATAGCAACTGTTGAAGTTAACGAGTTACTTAACTGTATGCGGACGGTAGCTTAATAATTGGTTCTTCTCCCAATTAGTTGGGAGAAAGGGTCCCAGGGGCCAAGGATTCAAGGGTCCAAGGGTAAAAAAATCAGGATCTTAAAGGCCAAGGGGATCCTTTCTTTTTCTATGAACCAAGGGCTATGAACCATGAACCAGATATTTTTTCTACTCTCTGCGCTCTGCCATGTACCATGAGCCAACAGCCACAGCCGAAAAACGCCACTATTCATCCCTTTATAATGCGAGGCAGAATCATCTGGTGCTGCGGGCAGATGGAAACCGGGTTTTGATAAGCTGCCCCGGCAAAGGCGGCCATATACCGGCGGATCTCCCCCAGGGGGACAATCTCGTCCACAAGCCCCGTTCGGGCACAGAACAGCGGCCGCGAATTTTGATGGTATTCTTCGGCCATGCGGTTCATTTTCTCAATCACCGGCCCCAGCGGCCTTCCGGCTTCCTTTTCTTTGACCAGTCGGCGGGCATAGGTGGCCACCGCCGCCGTTTCACCATGCATGACATAGATTTCGGTGGCAACCGTTCCCAGGGTGAATGCGTTCTGGCGATTGGCTGTGGGCCCGCCCATCACATAATGGGCGGCGGCCGTGCCCTTCCGGAGAACCACCAGTATCATGGGAACGTCGGTCTGCTGGATGGAGTATATCTGGGACTGCCCGAGTCCCAGGAGTTCGGCTTTTTCGGCATCGTCGCCCACATCGATCCCGGATGTATCCTGTACCCAGACAATCGGAAGGCGATCCCGGCCGCACAAGGTGATAAATTCGTTCATCTTGATCAGCCCCTGCCGGTAAAGTTTGCCGCCCATACCCGGATAGTCGGCGTATTCGGGATAACCTTTTCCCAGGTATCCCTGCCGGTTGCCGATAACAGCCAGCAGGAAACCGTCCAGCTTGCACAAGCCGGTGTAAACTTCCGGCCCGTACCCCGGCCTAAATTCCATGTGCTCGCTGCCGTCCACGAGCCTGGCCAGGATTTCGTCAAACGCATATACTTTTTTGGGCTCCAGGGGAAGCAGTCGGTAAATGTCCTCTGATGGGAATGACGGCTCCGCCGGCTCCGCTACCCGGAAAAACTCGGGGTCATAGGCCGGCAACTTTGCCATATAGGTTTTGAGACCGTCCAGAACATCTTCCTCACGCTCGTAAACATACCGGAAAAACCCGGTCTCATCGTAGTGCACATCCACCGCGCCGGGCGGCTTTGCCTTGAACTTTTTGGCCTTTGCGATAAGCCCTTCCGCCATCTCTTCGTCAAAGTGTCCTTGGGGGGCCATGCCGCTGACAATGCCGGCACCCCCGACGGCAATGTTGCAGTCCTTGTGGGCAAACAGTACCGCCGGACTGATACTCTGGTAACCCCCGCCGGCCGGATTGGTGCCATAGATGCCGGCCAACACCGGGATACCCATTTGGGCGAGTTCGGCATGCCGGAAAAAGGGGGTTCCCGCCCCCCGCCGGTTGGCATAAAACTTCTCCTGTTCCGTCAGTTTGGCGCCGCTGCAGTTGACCAGCCAGACCAGCGGTATATTCAAGCGCTTGGCAAGATCCGTCACTCGCAGAATGTTTTCCGACTGCCCCGGCAGCCAGGCGCCCGCCATCACCTTGTTGTCGAATCCAATGATCACGGCCCAGCGGCCCGCAATTTTTCCCAGGCCATCGAAGACATTGGTGGTCCCCTCTTCGTTTTCAGCGGGATTGTATAAGGTATGCAGCGGACGCCATGTGCCGGGCTCTACAAGATATTCCAGGCGCTGCCAGATGGTCAGCTGACCGCGGGCGTTGATTTTTTCCGCCGGAAATCCGGCGTTTCGCACCGTGTCGACCTCACTTTCAATAACGGCTTCCGCCGCCTTGACCTCTTTCAGGCTGTCTTCGCTGCGCCTGATTTCACCTTCCTTCAGTTGCCTGCCCAACGGCGTCATTTTTTGAAAATACGGTCTCATTTGTGTTTCCTCAATACGGATATGTTGTTCGGCTCTCTGCGTGCACCTATTCGTAAATATGGTGCTGTAAAATTGCCCCAGAGATCACAGAGAAAAAATGCGTCCGCGGCAAAAGCCGGATCGAAGCAATCATGTTTTATTTTTGGCAGTATCAGGATTCACGCTTCAATGACGGCCAGGATGTCGTCTTCTTCCACCTCGTCGCCTGCTTTTACGCGTACTTCTGTCACGGTTCCATCGCAGGGTACATATACCGGGGTTTCCATTTTCATGGCCTCGATGATCATGGCCGCGGCATCTTCCTCCACCGAATCACCGGGTTGAATGTGGATGTCAATGATTTTACCGGCCAGCGGTGCTGTGATTTCGACTGTCATGATAACGACTCCTTTTTTAGCTATTTCGCATTTTAGACTGCAGGCTGTCAGGTTGTTGGTTCATGGTTTATGGTAAAGAGCGTGGCGCAGAGGGCAGAGTGCATAGAGAATCCCAAAACCTTGCTCATGGCTGATAGCTCATAGTTCATGGCAAAAAAAGAACCAAAGAACTAGAAGCTGTCTCAAAAAATTCTTTTGGCCCAATATCTGCGTTGGGCGTTCGTTCCAAATCCTCGAAATACAGCAGTATTACTCCGGTTTGAATCTCGCGTCCGCCTTGATCTTGAACCAAAATCCGTTTTTTGAGATAGCTTCTAACAACCAAGAGCCAATCGTCTATCAATCTTCAGCCTATCCACCTGTTTTTCTCTGCGTCCTCTGTGGCCTCTGTGGTGAAAAATGGGTTTCCGGTTTTTCCACTCACTACTCACTGCCTTTCCTCGGGCCCTGCAGTTACGGTTTTGCCTTTGTTTTCGAAATTCGCAATTCGAAATTCGAAATGTTTTTCTCTCCTTACTTCCCTTGCCCTCTGCTCTCTCTATGCGCCATGCTCTATGCTCTCTGCCCTCTGCTCTCTGCCCTCTGCGCCATGCCCTTCCCCTCGAAGCCTGCAGGCATCTGCATCTGGTATGACCAGCAGTATTCTACCCGAGCAGAGTCAAAAAAATGCCGGCCGCGATCACCGTCCCGATCACGCCGGCGACATTGGGTCCCATGGCGTGCATCAGCAGATAATTTTTCTTGTCCGCCTCGGAGGCGACCTTATGAACGACCCTGGCGGCCATGGGTACCGCCGACACCCCGGCCGCACCGAGAAGCGGATTAATTTTATCTTTGATAAACAGGTTCATCAGTTTGGCCAGAAGCACACCGGCTCCGGTGCTGATCATAAAGGCAATAACTCCAAGCAGGAATATCAACAACACCTGCGTCTGCAAAAAATTATCCGCGTTCATGGTGGCCCCCACAGACAGCCCCAGAAATATGGTGACGATGTTGAGCAGTTCGTTTTGAGACGCGTGGGTCAACCGTTCCACCACCTTGGATTCCCGAAACAGATTCCCCAGCATCAGCATACCGATCAGCGGAGCTGAGGCCGGCACCAGCAGGACTATCACCAGGGTAGCCGCTATGGGAAAAATAATTTTCTCCAGCCGGCTCACCTTCCTGGTTTTTTTCATATGGATGCACCGTTCCTTTTGGGTGGTCAAAAGACGCATCACCGGCGGCTGCAATATCGGCACAAGGGCCATGTAGGCGTAAGCGGCAACGGCACAGCTACCCAGCAGGTGGGGGGCAAGCTTGGCGGCCAGAAAGATGGTGGTAGGCCCGTCGGCGCCCCCGATAATCCCGATCACGGCAGCCTCCTCAAGACCGAAGCCGAATGCATGGGCGGTAAAAAATGTCAGGTAAACGCCGGCCTGAGCGCCGGCACCCAAAAAGATCAACGACGGTCTCGCCAAAAGAGGCCCGAAATCCGTCAGTGCGCCGATTCCCAGAAAAATCAGGGGAGGAATGATTTCCCACTGAACACCGTATTGATAAAACTTCCAGAGCAGCCCTTCGCCTGGCTCCATAAGACCGGCAAGGGGCAGGTTGGCCAGCAGGATTCCAAACCCGATGGGCAGCAGCAGCATCGGTTCGTAGACCTTCGCAATGGCCAGATAGATCAGGCTGATGCCGATACCCCACATGAGGATCATTCCCGGAGTAACATGCAAAAAACCGATCCCGTCTATCAGCGTATGCAGTGTTTCACTCATCCTTCAACCTTTTTATCCGGAAGCCTGGAAACGACAAAGGAAACCACTCGGATAGCAATGTACAAAAAGGCCATTCCACAAAAAACCCCCCCTATCCCGGCCAGAAAGACAATCAATGCTTCGTTCATTTCCGGATCCTATTTCTGTTGTCGGTTTATTGTCCCTTCTGCGTTTTCCAGGGGCCAGCGCCCCTGTTCCTCGAGAACCTCCTGCAAAATCTTCAAGGCCGCATTTCCACTCGGCACCCCCCCGTATATCATGGTTTGAAAAATCGTCTCCGCGATTTCTTCCGGGAGGCAGCCGACGTTTAGCGCCGCAAAAATATGCAGTTTCAGTTCCTCGATTCGACAAAGAACCGTGAGCGCCGCCACGGTGACCAGCTGCCGGGTGGTGTGGGGAATTTTCTCCCTTGCATACATATCACCGGTGATAAAAAGAGACAATCGCCTGGCCAGATCCGCATCAAATGAATTCCATAAATCATA
>CAZKYZ010000313.1:4132-4858 GCA_964557055.1 uncultured Desulfobacterales bacterium | reverse complement strand
TAATCGTTTACCCACTATTTTACCCTTTCTTCTACAACTAATTTGGAGATGATCCTAAAAATTTAATTCAGAAATCGGGGAGTTTTTCTGTCAAACCCTCTTACTTCAAAGCGAATAAAAACTTCCCGAGTAGCTGGAATGATCATTGGGAAATCTGTAATCCCGTATTCGGGTCAAAGAAGATCGCAGAGGACATATCCAGCATGAGCTTCATGGTTTCACCGGGGCGTTTGGCTGCATTGGGATGCACTCGGCAGGTAACTTTCTTTTCGTTGATCCTGACGAAAACCAGGGTGTCCGGGCCGGTTGGTTCGATGACTTCCACCCTACTTTCTATGCTATGAATCTGATCGTTTCCCGCCTGGTTGGGAAACCCATCTGAAATCTGTTCGGGCCGAAGGCCGAGGATGACGTCACGGTTAACCCAATTGTCCAGGACGTGTCTATTATGTCCGACTGGAATCCTATCCGTTTTTTCCCCGGTTTTCATGATCAAGCACATATCCTCGCCGCTTTTTACGACGCGACTAAGAATTAAGTTCATGGAATGAGAGCCGATGAATCCTGCGACAAAAAGATTTACCGGATTTTCATAAACGTTTCGCGGGGAATCAAGCTGTTGCACCATACCGTCTTTCATAATGGCGATACGGTCTGCAAGTGTCATGGCTTCAATCTGATCATGGGTTACATACACAATAGTAGTTGCGATGCGCTGATGAAGCA
>CAZKYZ010000313.1:0-4122 GCA_964557055.1 uncultured Desulfobacterales bacterium | reverse complement strand
TCTCCATGCGTAGCTTGGCGTCCAGATTACTCAGTGGCTCGTCAAAAAGGAACACGGACGGATTGCGGGCCAAGGCTCTTCCCATGGCCACCCGTTGCCGCTGGCCCCCTGATAGTTGTGAGGGTTTTCGATCGAGAAGTTCTTCGATCTGCAGCATACTTGCCACTTTTTGCACGGTTTTTTCGATCTCAGACTTGGGCAATTTACGGATCTCCAGCCCAAAGGAAATGTTCTTCCTGACTTTCATGTTCGGGTAAAGGGCATAGGACTGAAAAACCATGGCGATGTCTCGATCTTTGGGACTCACCCGGTTCACAAGATGTTCTCCGATGTAGATCTCTCCGGAAGTGATTTTTTCAAGGCCTGCAATGAGGTTCAACAGGGTGGACTTGCCGCACCCCGAAGGGCCCACCAGTACTAAAAATTCTCCGGGCTCTACATCTATTGAGATTCCCTTTAGAACTTCCGTGGAGCCGAATGATTTTCTGATGTTTCGTATGGATAAAGATACCATAAACTTTTTTAATTCCAATATTGTGAAGCGGTTGTTTTAAGTTGATCGCCGAATCAGCCTATCCCTTGACAGCTCCAGCCGTCAGGCCGCGCATGAAATACTTTCCCGCGACAATATACACCAGCAGTGTCGGAATGGCGGCAATGATGGCGGCCGCCATATCGACGTTATACTCTTTTATACCCGTTGACGTATTGACAAGATTGTTCAATGCCACCGTGATGGGTTGATTGCCTCCGGCGGAGAAGACAACGCCGAACAGGAAATCGTTCCAGATCTGGGTCGTTTGCCAGATGACACAGACTACGAACACGGGTGTGGACACCGGTAGCAAAATTTTCCAGAATATCCTGAAAAAACCTGCGCCGTCGATTCGAGCCGCCTTGACAATTTCATCCGGGATCGTGACGTAATAGTTCCTGAAAAACAGTGTCGTAAATGCCAGTCCGTATATTATATGGACAAGTATCAGACCTGCAAGACTCTGGGACAGCCCTAGTTTTCCAAGAGTTTGCGCCATGGGGAGCAGTATGGCCTGAAAGGGAATAAAGCAACCCAGCAGCAGGGAAGAGAAAAGGACTTCGCTGCCCCAGAACTTCCACTTGGAGAAAACATACCCGTTTGCTGCACCGATGAGTGTGGAGATCGTGACCGCCGGAACGGCTATTTTAACAGAATTCCAGAAATAGACCTTGACGCCGTTGCATTCCACGGCAATACAGGCCGAACCCCAGGCTGCTTTCCAGGCGTCCAATGAGAATTCTCTAGGCCATGAAATCAGGTTTCCGGTACGGATATCTTCCATGGTCTTTAAGGAAGTCAGAATCATTACAATAAAAGGAAGAAGGAAGTAAAGAGCCATTAGGATCAACAGACCATAGATGAATACCCTTCCGGCAATTACACCTGCTGTTTTGGGCGCGGTATAAAAAACGTGGTTATTCATTGCGCTTTACCCTCAATTCCGAATAGAGATACGGGATAATAACCGCCATTACGGCGCCGAACATTACCATAGCACTTGCAGCCCCGAAAGCGAGCCTGCTGCGAGTGAAGGCAAACGCATACATGAATGTAGCCGGAAGGTCGGATGAATACCCGGGGCCTCCCCTGGTCAGCACCATGACAAGATCAAAACTTTTGATAGCGATGTGAGACAGGATAATTACTGCGCTGAAAAACACAGGCCGCAGGTTGGGGATAATAATCCGCCAGTAAATCCTTGGAAGGCTGGCACCATCTACTTGTGCTGCCTTGATAATCGAGTCATCGATTCCACGCAATCCGGCCAAAAAAAGCGCCATGACAAAACCAGACGACTGCCATACACCGGCGATGACCACTGTGTATATGGACATATCGGAGTTTACCAGCCAGTCAAAAGAAAAATTTTCAAATCCAAGCTGCCGGATCAATCGTTCAAAACCCAGAGAGGGGTTCAGGATCCATTTCCAAGCTGTTCCGGTGACGATAAAGGAGAGCGCCATGGGGTAAAGATAGATCGTGCGAATAGCACCCTCGATACGAATCCGCTGGTCTAGGAGAATCGCGAGAAGGAGTCCGAGAATGATGCATATCATAACAAAAAGGGACCCGAAAATAAGAAGGTTTTTGCTAGCGACCCACCAGCGGTCATTGGTGAACAGTTTCAGGTACTGGTACAAACCAACAAATTCGTATTTCGGCAGCAGACGTGATTTCGTAAAGGAGAGCACTGCAGTCCAAAGGATAAAGCCGTATACAAAGACCAGTCCGGCGACAAAGGTTGGGGCAAGGACAATTTTCGGCAGAAGATTCTCGATGTGGTCAAAAAAGCTCCTTTTGGGGGCCATATTTGTATGTGCTATCGACGTCATCGAATGTAAACCGTCCGAACTTTATGTTGTAACAGCTTCCGCAGCGATTGTTGCGGAAGCTGTATTATGTCATTTCGAATTTCTATTTATATGGCACTTTTAACCTCGGCGGCAAGGTTCTCGGCGGCTTTCTGGGAAGTCATACTTGAGTTGCAGAAGCTGGTCACAACATCGAACATGGCACCGCGGATTGCCGGGAAGACTGCCATCTCATGCGCCATGCTCGGCAGGAGTGTGCCCGAAGCTGCAGTGGCTTCGAAGGTGTCAAATGAGCAGATGGCCGGGAAATCAAACGGGTTGCGGGACATGCCCAGACGACAGGGGATGGAACCTTTATTTACGTTGAATACTTCCTGAAATTTGGGTTCCATGATAAGCCGGGCCATGGCTTTCTGCGCTTTTTTTGCCCCCGCGTCTTTGACGTTGAACATAATGAAGCTGTCGACATTGAAAAGATAGCCGTTGCTGGTTTCGGGCACCGGCATGGCGATATAGTCCGTGCCGAAATTTTTTCCCGCAGCCTTGAATTCGCCCTTGGCCCAGTCTCCCATGAACTGCATGCCGGCCTTGCCCTGGATTACCATGGATGTAGCCAGATTCCAGTCCCGACCAGGGGCGTCATTGTCGATATAATTGAGAACCATTCTCAGGGTATCGAAACATTTTACCATTGTGGCACTTCCCAGCGCATTGGGGTCGGCATCAATGAGTGCTTTCCTGTAAAAGGCAGCCCCACCGACACCCAGAACGATCGATTCCCAAACGGTGGCTTCCTGCCAGTTCTGTCCTCCCCAGCCCACAGGAATATATCCAGCCGCTTTAATCTTTTTGGCTGCTGTTTCAAATTCAGCCCAGGTGGTGGGTATCTTTGCCCCGGATTTTTTAAAGACGTCGGGATTGACCCACATCCAGTTGATCTTGTGAACGTTTACGGGAACAGCGACATAGTGGCCCTTGTATTTCATGATGTCGGCAACAACCTTGGGCAGGAGCTTATCCCAGTTTGCCGCCATGGCCACATCATCTAAATTGGTCAATACGCCTTCGTCACCCCATTGTTGAATCTGGGGACCTTTCACCTGTGCTGCGGTGGGCGGGTTTCCGGAAACCGCCCTCGATTTTAAAACGGTCATAGCATTACCGCCTGCTCCGCCTGCTACGGCCATGTCTTTCCAAGTGTGGCCTTCCTTTTCAAGAAGATCCTTCAAAACAGAAACAGATTTTGCTTCCCCGCCGGAAGTCCACCAGTGAAGGACTTCAACTTCCCCGGCAAACGTACAAGGTGAAACCATGAAAACCACAAATAATAAGCCAGCAATAGTTTTGAAAACCTTCGAATTCATTGCCTCCTCCTTTCGATGATTGTGGATTTGTTTGAATAAGGGAAAAAATATATTAGGATAGGGATTCGAATGATTATAGACCACTGGTTCGAGAAGTCAAGTATTGAAAATCAAGGAGTCTGGCATGCCTGTATCCCGCACTTTGGCGTCATTTTGAAAAAACAAGAGGGCAAATTTAAAAGAAATTGCCTTTTTAGCTGTTACCCCTTGAAGAGATTCGAGTGCTCTACAATAACAGTGATTAGAATATCAAGCAACGCTTCGCCTCTGTGTCCTATCTATCCAACGAGGTTTCGAATCTATCGATGATAAGATCCATAATATGATCCAATTTTGTATCAATAACCTGTAATGAATAATCGTTATTGATTCTGCGATCTTTTCTGCTTCGTTTGTCATCCATCAATCT
>CAZKYZ010000312.1:2302-4862 GCA_964557055.1 uncultured Desulfobacterales bacterium | reverse complement strand
TATCAGCCATGAGCAAGGTTTTTAAGTTCTCCATGCTCTCTGCGCTTTGCCCCTCGAATCCTTGAACCCTGCCCCTAACTCTCTGCTCCGGGCTATCGCAGCCCATCCATTACCTTTTCGGCCGCCTGGCTGGCGCGCACAAAAGGATCCCCGGCTGCGATTCCCGGTTTGCGGGATTCTTCCCCGGGAATCATAAAAAAGTATAGTGACTGAACCAGCAGGAAGAGGCAAAGCCCCAGAGACCAGGCTCCGGTCGAATTGGAAATGAGCAGGTTCACCAGAAAAAGCCCGCCTCCCACGGTTACCAGTTCAGCCGCCAGACGGCACAGCGGCCAACCGCTATAGCAGATGCCGCTGCGAACCCAGCACAAAAACCCCAGAGCCAGCATGTAGAAACCCGTATGGACCCCGGGCCACAGGGCTGCTCCCAGAAGAAGGCCTGCAGGGAACAGAATGGAAAGCAGGCGGGCACCGCTCCAGCGGACCAGCAAAACGGAATAGAAGACGAAGTTGGCCCACAGCACCAGTTTGGCTGCCGGTGACCAGTACCAATAGGTCCCTATCAATTGTGCTGCCGGAAAAGACAACAGACCGCTGGACAGGGCGAATATGATCGTGGTTCGTACAGATGTCTTCATGCTGCACCTCCTTGCTGCAGCGTTTCCTTGCGCTGCATAAGCTCCAGTTCCACCTCTTCCTCAGTGGTTTCCGGCAGTCCGATTGCATCACAGGCCGGGCCGCCTGCCGATTCCGTGGGCCTCTCACCGGATCGGCTGCAGAATACGGCGGCCCTTGTTTTGCACTCTTCATACTGCAGCCGCTGCCGTTCCAGGGTTTCCAGCAGGGTTTGCCTTTCCATTGCCAGGGTTTCCATCCGACCGCCCACCCGCTTACAAACCGATTCGAGCGTAATTCGCTTATGGATGAGCATTCGGGCAATGTCGTCCCGGTCTCGCCGCAGTGCCCGGTCAATGTCTTTGTCGATTTTGTCAATTCCGGTCTTGCGCAGGGAAATGTCTTTTTGAATACGGTTGCAGGCCTGTTCGACTGTCGCCAGGCGAGATTCTTTTTCTTCCAGGCTGTTTTCCATCTCCCGCAGGTATTGTTTGAGCAGCAGCCCATGATCCTCTATCTGATCCATTACGCCATGCAGGTCAGCCTTACAGATACGAAAAATACGCGATAAAATTGCCATAGTTGCCTCCTGTTACAGAATGGTTCTGCCGTATCGTTGCAAAAGTTTAAAAAACCGGCGGATGCGCAGCCTGAGGATACGCGGTAGTCATCTACCGCGTACCCGCCTAAAAAGAGAATCTATTTTTTGTCCCGCCGGATTTTGTAGCCGTCGTACTGCAGCGCCTTGGACTTCTGTTTCTTCTTTTCGGCTACTGCCGCCGGCGATCCGGTAAAGGTGTCTTCCACACTCCGGCGCAGATTTTGTGTGTCTTTCTGAAGATTTTCACTCACCACAGCCGACCCCACACTGGCGTTGATGGCCTGATTGCGAGTCTCATATTCTTCAATTTTGGAAATCGCTTCCGTTCGATCCCCTTTGCGGATAGCCGTCGCCACCTCCTCTTTGAGCTGGCTGTACTCCTCCTGAAGCACCTGGTCACCCCAGGCGGATTCATCGATACTGGCGGTTACCGCCTTTTGATCCGCGACACAGGCCAAGTTCAGTTTCGGACTTTTGGCAGCGTTTAATTGCTTTCCGTCGTGAATATAACGTACCTGAAATTCCCCCAGCCCGAATGACGCTTCGCTAGCGGTGAGCACCTGATAGGTCAAAAAGATCTTGCGCTGCTGTCCGGACAAGAGGTCACCGGGGTAAATAACGGCATGTCCATCTTGTAACCGGATGGGATAGCCGCCGGCACTCACCAGTTGGACGCCCTTTTCCAACGGTACCCGTATTTCGATTCCGGATGCGGCGATGTTGCGGGTTGCCTGGAATTCCGATTGAAACACCCGGGCAAATGCCTGCGGGTTTTCCAGGAAATGGTAACTTCCGGCACCATGGTCGGCAATGGTAGTCATCAGCAGTTCATTGAAATCGTATCCAACCCCCACCGTGCTGACTGAAAAATTATGCTCACGGGCTGCCGCCGCCATTTCGCCCAGGGCAGCAGGATCGGTAACTCCCTGATTGGCACGGCCGTCGGATATTAAAAGAACCCTGCGCTGACGTCCGTCCGCCGGTGTTTCAAGCAGTGTACGAATGCCTCGCTGCAGTCCGCCGCCCAGGTTCGTGCCGCCGCCCGCCGTCACGCGGCGCACATCTGCCGCCAACTGCCTCCGGCGGCGGTCATCCATGAAAACCAGGGGGGAGATGGTCTGAACACCGTCGGAATAGGTGACAAACGCCAGGCGGTCTTCAGAGGTAAGCTGGTCCATCAGTTGCAGCACGGCCCGACGTGCATCGTCTATTTTACGGCCCTGCATGGAACCGCTGCGGTCCAGCACAACGACCAGATCGGCATAACGAGCCGGACGAGCTTCCGAAAAGGCAGCCGCTGCAGCCTTGAGCGTCAGAGAGACGGAAACCGTGCCATCCGATCCC
>CAZKYZ010000312.1:0-2292 GCA_964557055.1 uncultured Desulfobacterales bacterium | reverse complement strand
TCCTGAACCAGATCGGTGGTGACCGTAACCGGCCCCCGGGACAGGGTGTTTTCCGGAATCCGGTGGGCAAAGATAAAATCTTTAGAGCCCAGGTAGGCCAGGCAGCCGCTGACCACGACGATCAACCCCATAACAAACCAGAAACTTTTCTTGTGTGTCTTCATAGGTCTTCTCCTTTTTGTTTTTGCTGAGCTGACATCATGCCGGTATTGTAAACCGCCTCCCGGAAAAGACAATTCAAAGAAATGCAAAAGGTTAGCTCGTTTTTTTTGCATAACTTTTACTTTGCAAAGCATGGTGGATGATGTAAAACGTATTCATGCCGACCTGAATGTCGCATAAAACCGGTGCTATGGAGAATCAAGAATGAAGCATCCCAAGGCCCGCATCCTAGTGGTGGAAGACGATCCGGCCATTTTGAATGGCCTGCAGGACGTGCTGATCTTCAACGGATACGCGGTGGACGGCGTCGACGACGGCCGCCGGGGACTGACGGCAGCCCTCGACAACGGCTACGACCTGATCCTGCTGGATGTCATGCTGCCCGGCTGTGACGGTTTTTCCATCTGTAAACAGGTTCGCCAAAAAAAACCGGGGCAGGCGATCATCATGATCACGGCCAAGGGGGCGGAGAATGACATCGTCACCGGATTTACCGCCGGAGCAGACGATTATATCAGCAAGCCCTTTTCGTTGCGCGAGTTGATGGTTCGCCTGGAGGCCGTACTCCGGCGCAGCGGAAAAAACGTGGGCGCTGAAAAAATTGCATGCGTCGGAATCCTGTTTGACGGTTTGAATCTTCAGGCAACCGCCGGCGATACCGTTGAGGAGCTGACCCGCAGAGAGATGGACATCATGGTCTATCTCTATCATCACCGGCAGCGCATCGTCTCCAAAAGAGAACTGCTCACCGAAGTGTGGCACTATGCCAACGCCGACGTGGAAACCCGCACGGTGGATATCCATATCCTGAAACTGCGCAAGAAAATCAAGGCGCTGCGCCCCGATATCCATCTGATTCAAACCATCCGCGGCGAAGGCTACCGACTGGAGATTGTTGAATGAAGCGCCTGCGAATACTGATCTTCGGATTCTGCCTGGCCATATCCCTCCCCCTGGCATACGTGACCTGGCAAACCTACCAGAGCCTTGACCAGGAAGAGCATGCCCAGCTGCAATTTTTCAGTGAAACGCTGCTCGACGAAATGGAAGCCGAACTTACCGACCTGGTTCAACGGGAGGAGAACCGGACCGTGGATGAGTACAATTACGCCCTGGCCGAAGGCGGTATATCGCCACTCTCCAGTCCTCCCCGCCAAGATTACATCCTGGGGTACCTGCAGAACAACCCCGACGGATCGTTCCAGACACCCCTGGTTGCGGATAGGAACAGCGCCCCCCTGGATCAGCGCGAAGCTCTCGAACAGTTGAAGGCCATCAACACCATATTCAACAGCAAAAAATTTACAACGCCCCCATCACCGTCGGCCGCCGAACGGAAAAAGACAGAAATCGCCGGAACCATCAAAAAAAAAGCAAAAGACAGTTTTGCAGACCGGTACATCGCCCGCCCCCAGCAGCAGGATTCCAAAATATACCTGGGTCGCAAAACGCAGCGTACCGAGGAAATCACTGCAAACCAGGCCCTCAACCTGTCCAAAAAAGATCCATCTTTTCTGGGTTCCGGCAGCAGCCGGTCTGCACCCACCCGTGACCGGGAAGACCTGCTGCAAGAGCAACAGGTATTGCCGGATCCATATGCCCCGCCGTCCACCGATGGAACAGCACGTCCGAACAACCGGGGTTTTCAGGTCGAGGTGGCGCCATTGCAATCTGTCTTTATCAGCCAGAACCGCTTCTTCATCTTCCGGCGCCTTGCCATCCATAACCAGATTTTCCGCCAGGGATTCATACTGGACGCCACCTCATTTTCTGACTATCTGGCAAAAACCTATTTTGAGCCGCAACCCATGGCCCTGTTCTGCGGACTGCGCCTTCAGGTGGTTGAAAACGGACACCGAAATGAAATTTTCCGCGCCGGAGTCTCAGTTTCATCCGCCGGGCGTATCGCCACCCGCACTTTTCCGGCACCGTTCAATTTTCTGAGTGCCTCCATCGAGGCCGACATCCTTCCGGCTTCTCCCGCCCGCAGGACACTTACAGCTGTTCTTATCATTCTCGGCCTGTTTATGCTGCTGGGACTCGTGGGCATCTATCACAGTGCCCGGGCAGTGGTGGAACTCTCCGAGCGTCGTTCCCAATTCGTTTCTTCCGTCACCCACGAACTGAGAA
>CAZKYZ010000311.1:0-4871 GCA_964557055.1 uncultured Desulfobacterales bacterium | reverse complement strand
CTAATTGACTATTTAACGATATTGGGAAGGTTATTGGACACTGGGGGGAGCGGCAAAACGAATAGTCAATAATTCAGATGCAACCCCCTATGTTTCCCGGCGATCAATGCGCCCGGGAAAGGAGGAATCAATGCTGGATTTTACACTCTCACAAGAACAGATTGCTTTACAGCAGAAAGCCCGAAAGTTTGCGCTGAAAGAAGTATTGCCGGTTGCCGGGTACTATGACGAAAAAGACGAACTTCCGCTTCCCGTGCTGCGCAAAGCGTATGATGCCGGGATCATGAATACCGACATTCCCAAAAAGTACGGCGGCCAGGGACTGGGCTTGGTCGAAGGCGCCATCCTGACCGAAGAAATGGCAGCCGCCTGCCCGGGTCTGGCCACATCGATTTTTGACAACTCCCTGGGAATGGAGCCGCTGCTGCTGTCGGACAACGAAGAGGCACGACAGCGCTATCTGCCGCGCATTGTCGGCGACTTCAAATTAATCTGTTTTGCAACCTCCGAGCCGATGATGGGGTCGGATGTTGCCGGCATTCGATGCCGGGCAAAAGCCGATGGCGATGATTTTATCCTCGACGGCACCAAATACTGGATTACCAACGGCGGTGTGGCCGACTATATAACCGTTTTCGCCACCATCGACCCCAAACAGAACCACAAGGGGATCTGTGCCTTTCTGGTGGAAAAGGAGTGGCCCGGGGTTCGTGTTGGTCGAGCGATTCCCAAAATGGGGCAGCGCTGCTCCAATACCGTGGGAATAAAATTCGAAAATGTGCGCGTACCCAAAAAAAACGTCCTGGCACCGCCGGGCAAGGGCTTCGTCCTGGCCATGAAAACCTTCGGACGCACGCGGCCCATTATCGGCGCTTTCGGCGTGGGAGCCGCCCGCTCGGCCATGGAATTCGCCATGGATTATGCCAAAAAACGGCAGGCGTTCGGTACGCCCATTGGCAATTTCCAGTCGATCCAGTTCAAGATTGCCGAGATGTACCAGAAGGTCGAGACCGCCCGCCTGCTGACCTGGAAAGCTGCCTGGGAGGCTGACCGGGCGTCGGATCCCACCCTGAATGCCTCCGTCTCCAAATTATATGCCACGGAAGTCGCCCTGGAAGTCGTCAACGAAGCCCTTCAGATATTTGGCGGTTATGGGTATACCAAAATGTATCCCATCGAAAAGCTGCTGCGTGATGTGCGCCTGCTGCGCATTTACGAGGGGACCAGCGAGATCCAGCGCGTGATCATATCCGGCTACATTATGAGCCAATATCAACCCGTCATGCCGGCACTGGAGGATCTCCCCATACACCGCGAGGCCGATCCCCTGGCAGCCGATAAAACGAGCCAGGCCTGGCGCTGCCGTGTCTGCGGTTATGTTCATTACGGGGATAAAGCTCCCGATGAATGCCCGTACTGTTTCTTCCCCCAGTCGGCCTTTAAAAAAACGGGCGATTGACCACAGCGCACGGCTGAAAAACAACAAGAACCTGAATTATTAATTATCCGGAATCCCAATGAAAGAAGGACTCCAAGGAAAATGAATTCGAGTACCTTTTCCACCCAGGTTCAACCGCGCTCGCAGCAGGGATGAAACCAAACCGGAATATTTATTTGCAGCAGTTGGAGCTAGAACAGGACCGATCTTTCTCCCCATTCCTATCGGAAGAAGTATGTGGTGTGGTGATAAGGTATAGACTGTAGCTTTTTAGGCTGAAGGCTGTTAGCAAGAGCTTAAAAGACAGTAAACAGTCATTAATCCAGTTAGCCATCAACGAATTCTTTCTTCGCAATTCGGAATTCGCAATCCAGTACGAGATAATTCGTTGATTCGTTAATTGGTTAATTCGGGAAACCCCAGGACAGAATACAAGTTTTTCTGTCGTTTCTGGCTTCGGTTTTACTCTATTATTTTAGGCTTTTGCTAACAGCCTTCAGCCTGATGTTTTTCTCACTCCTCCCCACTATTCACTGTTTACTGTTCACTATTTACTGTCCTTCTAACAGCCATCAACCAAGAGCCACGAACCATTAACTGTGAGCTACGCTCACCGCCCATCCCTCCGAAAATCAGCTGGAACCAGCCGACAGATGGTGGATGCGATGTGGATCTTCGATCATACCTCATAGGGCAGCCAGTTGATCAGCGCCTCGAGATAGCGAGATTTGACCTGCTGCCGGGCCAGCATCTGCTTGAGGGGGGGCAGCTTGAGGATAGCGCCCATAACCGCCGCCAGCACACGATGACTCGCCAGGGTCCGGTTGTCGAAGAACAGATCCTGCAGGTTTCCCCGCTCCAGGGCCATCATGACCGCCCTGTGGACCCCATTGAACGGCGTTATCACCCGCTCAGGCCTCGATTCCAGGCGCAGGTGTTTTCCGGGGCAGGCACGGACGCATAGGCCACAGCCCAGGCAAAGGCTTTCATGCAGCCGGGCAATCTTTCGTTTGGGTTTGCGGGGGTCGTTGGCCGAAACCAGCGCCAGGGCTTCCACCGGGCAGGCACGGACGCACTTGCCGCAGCCGTCGCAGGCTGCCGGGTTCAATTCCGGTATAAAATTGGTGGTGTGGACGGGGTTGGCAAAACCGAACCGCCTGGCGGCAATCATGGCCTCACAGCAGCAGCCGCAGCAGTTGCAGATAAAATTGACCCCTTCCCGCACATTTTCGCCGAACTGGACAAGGTTGTGGTCATAGGCCGCTTGCAGCAGATCCATCCCTTCCCTGCGATCCACCAGGCGGGCATGGCCGTGTTTGATGAGCGAGGCGGCGGCGGTGTTGAAGGTCATGCATATTTCCATGGGGTTGTCACAGGCCTTGCCCACATGCTGCATTTTATGACGGCAGTAGCAGGTACTGATGCCCATGTGTGATGCCGTTTCGATCACCCATCCGGCTCTTTCATAATCGAGGACATGCAGGGCATTTTCCCTTGATAGAACCGGTTCGTGGACAAAAACCCGCCCCAGTTGGGTTTCCCCCCGGGTAAACAGATCCCGGATGAAGTCTTCCTCGACATTGAGATATTGATAAAAGAGTTCGCTCAACAATTGCTGATCGATATCATCCCGTATGCGCATCAGGGAAAATTCAAAAAAACCGGCCATGGGTGGGGGCAGGACATAAACTGTTTCGCCATTCTCTTCGATATCCAGCAGGAGCGCGCGTCCGGCCAGGGTTTCCAGAACCCGCTGCGTTTCGGCAAGTCCGCGCTTCCAGATACGGCTGGCTTTTTCGACCGTGAACGGCTTGATGGGCAGCAGCGCCACCAGTTGCGCCTCTTTTTCACTGAAAAGCAAGGACAGGATCTTGTAGAGCAGTTCGGAAGGCGGGGCTCCCTGGGGAAAACGGTTCAATCGTTCAACCAGGTGGTAATACTCGGATGTGGATGGTTGGTGGGCCACAACTGACCTCCGGCCTTTTCTGTAATTCCTCCGCGGGCGGCGCCTGATCCCCATTTGTGCCAAAAGGGGAACTTCGATGGCGCCATGTCCTATAAATCAGGTGTACACGACGCCACCCGTGAATCTATCCTCCAGAACGCTGTCGATACAAGGCGCTTCCTGTCGGTTCTTTCCGTGACAATCTCGTAAAAAGTCAGCAGAAGGTTTTGAAAAAGCTTCTTGTTATTTGTTGCTATGAGGTTCACCCGCAGCATCCCCAGGGCAAACAACCCGCTGAAGGACAGTTCCGCAGCAATGGCGAATACGCGAATCAAAAGAGCGCTGTTGGCCACGCTGTCAAACCAGGCCATCTGCGTGATATAGCGCGATACGAATACGGCCCGATAGGCGCCCACCAGCGTAAAAACAAGGCCCATAATGCGCATCCATTTCCGATACACCGCATCACAACCATCCCCTGGCTCCAGGGAACGCCGGTACACCCAGGCACAAACGACCAGGTTCACGGCATTAACCGACACCATGATCATCCACCAGGGCCATGCCCAGTCTGTGTAGGAGTCAATCATCGTTGTCTGTTCATTTTTTCAAGGAAGCCGCATGTATTCTCTGGCTACAATTTCACGGAAAACGGAAATGTGTCAAGAAAAAGAGGTGGTGGGAATGCAATGTGCCCTTTTCGCTCTGCCCTATGCCATGAAACATGAGCTTGCTGTTTCTACTTACCACTCACTACACACTGCAGTTTCCCCTAGGACCCCGCAGTTAAGGTTCAGCCCTTGTTTTCTAAATTCTAAATTCGCAATTCGAAATGCCTTTTCCTCATCCATGTCAATCCATGGCTAATTAAAAATTCTATGTTTTTGCACTTGTTTTCGCAATTCGCAATTCGAAATGGTTTTCTCCCATCCATGGCTAATAATACTTAAAAGCAGGGTTCAAGGGGTCGAGGATTCAGGGATTCGAGGGTAAAAGCAAACCTTCCCAAAATAATCAATGACAACGACAGCGAAGACATCACATATATAATAGGAAAGCCCACTTCGCCGAAGGCGATTGCTCTTTTCCATAGATTCGGAACGAATCTTGGAAAGAAATAAAACAATCTGTGTCTATCTGCGTGAATCTGTGGCCAAAGAAGAATTTAAAGGTCTTCGGCAAATATAAAACATCCATGTCAATCCATGTGCATCCTTGGCTAATAATACTTAAAAACAGGGTTCAAGGGGTCGAGGATTCAAGGGGTCGAGTGTAAAAGCAAAACTTACCACAACAATCGATAATAACGCCGACGAAGACATCACATATATAATAGGAAAGCCCCCTTCGCCGGAGGCGATTGCTCTTTTCCATAGATTCGGTGCGAATCTTGGAAAGAAATAAAACAATCTGTGTCTATCTGCGTGAATCTGTGGCTAATTAAAGATTCTAAGGTCGTGCACTTGTCTTCGAAATTCTAAATTCGCA
>CAZKYZ010000310.1:0-4886 GCA_964557055.1 uncultured Desulfobacterales bacterium | reverse complement strand
CGCGGGATATGACAAATACTATCTTTTTTTTGGCAGGAAACGCAGATTCGTAGATATCCTCACCTGTTTCCGGGTTTTGGGTGATCTTGAAAAAGCTGTAAAACCGGTCCACAAGCATCTTGAATTGTGCGGTTACATGGTACCAGTATACCGGCGTCCCCATGACAATGGCATCATAAACCGTCATTTCCTGCATCAGATTGGTCAGATCATCTTTTTGAACACATTTTCCCGGGTGTTTCTTGCAGGCTTCGCAGCCAAGGCACCCGTTAATGCTCAGATCCCGTAAGTTAACCATACGGATTTCAGCCCCTTTTCCCGCAGCCCCACCCAAAACCGCCTCTACCAACGTTTGTGTATTTGCTTTTTTTCTTGGGCTAGCATTGATTCCGAGTACTTTCACAGGCATTCCTTTCTTTCGAAAATATTGATGCGATCAACGTCGACGATACGTGCAGGAAGAAAAATTTCTTCCACTCAAAAATTGCTGTTTCACCTGTCGAAAACCAAAGGTCCGCCGGTGTCACGACATCTTCCGGATCCACTTCCACCGGACCGGACCGGCGATCATTTATCCTTGGACGATTTCAGGGTACGTCGTTGCTGAGCCGTCAGAAAGGCCTTGCGCATGCGTATGGATAAGGGCGTGATTTCCACCATTTCATCCTGGCGGATAAAGCTGATTGCATGTTCCAGGGTAATCGGCCGCACCGGTGTGAGGATAATACTGTCGTCCTTACCGGAAGCGCGCATGTTGGTCAGTTTCTTTTCCTTGCAGGGATTAACGTCGATGTCCTGTCCCCGGTTGTGTTCGCCCACAATCATGCCTTCATACACTGGATTCCCGGGCACCAGAAACATCCGGCCTCTGGGTTCCAGGTTAAACAGCGCATAGGCAACCGCATTGCCGCTGCGATCCGCAACGATGGACCCGGTAAACCGGCTGGGGCAGTCCCCCCTATAGTCCCCGTACCCGTCAAACAGCGAATTCATGATGCCGGTTCCCCGGGTATCGGTAAGAAATTCATCCCGATATCCGATCAAGGCCCGGGAAGGAACGGAAAATTCAATCCGTACCCGTCCTTTGCCGTTATTGACCAGGTTGACCATTTTCCCTTTGCGCAGCGACAGCTTTTCGGTTACAACCCCCATAAACTGTTCCTCACAGTCCACGTGCAGCCGCTCAATGGGCTCCTGCTGCCTGCCGTTTTTCCATTGAAAGATGACCTCCGGACGCCCCACGCAGAATTCAAACCCTTCCCGCCGCATGGTTTCCATGAGAATGGCCAGTTGAAATTCTCCGCGCCCTTTTACAAGGATACTGTCCCGGTCCCCGGTTTCTTCCACATGAATGGCAACATTAAGCAGGGTTTCCTTTTGAAGCCTCTCCCGCAACCGGCTGGACTGGACATATTTTCCCTCGCGACCGCCGAAGGGCGAGTTGTTGATGCTAAACTTTATGGAAACAGTGGGTTGATCAACCCGTATCCTGGGCAAAGCCACCGGTGCTTCCCGGTTGCAGATGGTGTCGCCGATGGTCACCTGATCGATTCCGGCCAGCACGACAATATCGCCGGGTTGAATCTCGTTGATATCCTTCAGCGTCATCCCTTCGTATACTTGAAGTTTGGTCACTTTCAGGGGTATGCTGCTCCCGCCGTTGGCAATACAAACCAGATCGTCTCGGGATCGGGCCTTTCCGTTGAAAACTTTCCCAATGGCCAGTCGCCCCATGTAGTCCGAATAACCCAAATCGGATACAAGCATCTGAAACGGCAAATCGGGATCGTGATTCGGACCGGGGATTTCGGCGACGACGGTGTCCATCAGGCAATGCAGATTGTCGCTTTCACCGGCCAGGTCCGTTTTGGCAACGCCATCTCGTCCTATCGCATACAGAAGCGGAAACTCCAGTTGATCTTCGGTGGCGTCCAGATCGATCAACAGGTCATAAACTTCATCAAGGACCTCATATGGCCGGGCATCATGCCGGTCGATCTTGTTGATGACGACAATAATTTTCAAACCGGCTTCCAGGGCTTTTTTCAAAACAAACCGGGTCTGCGGCAACGGCCCCTCGGAGGCGTCCACCAACAGCAGAGCGCCATCCACCATGGAAAGAGCTCTTTCCACCTCCCCGCCAAAATCCGCATGCCCGGGAGTATCGATGATGTTGATACGCACACCTTTCCAGATCACGGAACAGTTTTTTGCCGCTATGGTAATCCCCCGCTCCCTTTCCAAATCCATGGTATCCATAAGCCGTTCATCGGTCTTCTGGTTCTCGCGCAGCAGCCCGCTTTGCCGGAACATGGCATCTACCAGGGTGGTTTTCCCGTGATCGACATGGGCGATAATAGCAATATTTCGTAAGCCTTGATTAATCAAAAACAGCAGTCTCCTGAGTGTTTAAAAAAAAACCAAACGGAGCGGGTCCCATTTTAAAAATGGGTGAATTCAGAAAGACTGGATCGCAATTCTGACGATTTTAATTCCCGAAATCACTCAATTTGGCTTAACAAGCGTACGGCCGAATGCCGTAGGAAGGAAGTAATATAATCACCTCCTAAAGAATTACAACCTCGCAGGCGCGATATTGTTTTTTAAGGCAATGGAACGCTATTCCGTTATGGATGAAAACGAAATAGTAATTGACAATCCGCAATACTCCGGGTATTATCCCAAAATATTCCATAATTCCAGTAATATAAGCATATGCTCTATATCCGTTAAAGGCGAAAGTTCCGCTTTCCATAGTTCTACCCGCTACAGTTCAACAGACTTCAACCAAAAGCACACCGGTTGTTGATATAATCGTGTTATCCTGTTTTTTTTCGGATGCGTGCGTCCCTGTTTTTCGTATTTTGTCTCTTTCCGATTGTACGGGGGATCAGCATGAAAAAGTATGTCGTTGCGTTTGTTCTTATCGGTATTGGAATCATTCTTTCGGTTCCCCTGTTCAGCATCAGTTACTACACCATGGTTCGAACCTCAACGCCCCAATTTTGTGCCTCCTGTCACGAAATCCAGTTTGCCTATAACTCCTGGAAAACATCCACGCATGTAAACAATGCCCAGGGCTTCGTAGCCGACTGCATGGATTGCCACCTTCCGGCACCCCATGACACCCTCGATTTCTTTTACGCCAAAACCGCCCACGGTATCAAAGACATCTGGGTTCATTTTACCGAAGGCCCCGACAATTACGATCACGCTCTCCAGCGCGAAAAAGCGTACGCCGGTTTCAAAAACGAACAATGCCAGAAATGCCATCGCAATATTCTGTATATCCCCGACAAACGTGGCGCCATGCTGGCCCATCGGTCTGTAATCTACGCCCGTCCGGGATATGAAAAGCGTTGTGTTGACTGCCATCGCGATCTCGTCCACAAGGCCAGGTCTTACTATGCCTATAAACAGTATGAAAACAGATGATTTGTTTTTTTGATCAAACAGTCGATGTCAACAAAAGGAGGTTCCAGATGCCCCGCAAATGGATAACTTGGTCACTGGCAGCTGCCATGGTGGTAACCGTTGGGTTTTTCGCGGATCCGGCAACAGCCCAGAACACTCCCAGGGAGAAGGCTTTCCGTATGGAACGCAGCATGCCACCGGAAGCGGTTGCCTGCATCCAGTGTCACAAACAGGAGCATCCCGGTCTTTTTGCCGACTGGTCCTACAGCCGGCACGCCAACGCAGGCATTACCTGTTATGACTGTCACAAGGCCGAGGAATTCGACCCGGATGTCAGCCAGGAGCATTACAAACAGTATCAGCGTTCCGATCAAAAATTCGGGACAACGGAATATAAGGTGCCCATAACGGCCGTCGTAACCCCCAAAGACTGTTCCCGCTGTCATCCCGACGAAGCCAAGCAGTACAGCCTGAGCAAACATGCCAACACGACGGAAATTATCTGGAAAATCGACCCCTGGCTGAAAAAGGGCATGAACAGCGATATCGAGCGGACTGCCGGCTGTTTGCATTGCCACGGAACGGTTCTGAAAATGAAAGATGGGAAGCTCGACCCGGCAACCTGGCCCAATGTGGGTGTCGGTCGCATCAACATGGACGGCAGCATGGGGAGTTGTACCAGCTGCCATACCCGGCACCTTTTTTCGGTCATGGAAGCCCGAAAACCGGAAGCGTGCGGACAATGTCACCTGGGACCCGACCATCCCCAGATCGAAATCTTCATGGAATCCAAACACGGCGACATTTATACGGCCCATGGCGACGACTACAACTGGACGGCCGCACCGGGCACCTGGTCGCCGGGTGTCGATTTCCGCGGCCCCACCTGCGCCGCCTGCCATATGTCGGGCGCCGGAACCACCATGACCACCCACGACGTAACGGAACGTCTGTCCTGGGAGATTCAGGCTCCGCTGACCGTCCGGCCTTCCGATTTTGCGGCTTTTCCGGCCAAAACCGACTGGGCGGTGGAACGGGATAAAATGAAAGAAATCTGCACCCAGTGCCACGGAAAAACCTGGGTGGATGGTCACTACGTCAAACTCGACAATGTGGTCGAAAATTACAACGAAGTCTATTTTAAACCGGCCAAGCAAAAACTGGATGAGCTGTACGAAAAAGGATTGCTGGACAGCACCAGGTTTTTTGATGAGCGCCTGGAAGTGGAATACTATGAGTTGTGGCATCACGAGGGCCGCAGGGCCCGCATGGGAACTGCCATGATGGCACCGGATTACGCCTGGTGGCACGGCTTCTACGAATGCAAGAAACGCTTCAGTAATTTCATGGAAGAGGCCAACCATCTTATCGAAAATAACCAGAAGGCATACGTGGCCAAAGACTTCCCCGGTGCCACTTTGGTCCAAGCGGGAAAAAAGGTTGACACTCGAATCACCCAAGGACGCAGAAGT
>CAZKYZ010000309.1:0-4953 GCA_964557055.1 uncultured Desulfobacterales bacterium | reverse complement strand
GAACAATGACTCAAATAGCATAACGGCGACGTTTAATTTGTAATCGGGTGGGCCTTAAAAGAATGATTGATGGCCCTGCTATTTTACGATAGTTTTACTGGAGCGAAACATAAATCTTGATTTCAGGAAAGCACCGGGTTGAAACCGGGGAAAAACAATTTGTTCCTCCGAAAACAATAACAGCGTGTAAACCATGACCATACCGCTATCCAGGAACCCTCGCAAACACCTGCAAACCTCGGACATTCGGGGCATTGCCCAACTGGCAACGCTGGCCGCTGCCGGCGTGATTCATATCGCAGAAGGCGTACACCATTCGGTGTTGAAAACCTTTGGCGTCCCCGGCAGCCAGGCGACAGGGAAAACCCGCGGCATCACAGGACTGGTCTATCGAAGCATTCACGATGGCACGCAGCTTCTGGGCAAGGGTGTAGACACGCTGTTGGCCACACTGCAGCCCCTGTTTGAATCGGCTGACAATGCCGGACCGGAAACGCCCCGGCGTGAAGCCGTTCTCGCGGCACTCAATGGCGTAATTGGTGACCGCCTGGCCGCCGTCAACAATCCGTTGGCGACCCCCATGACCCTGCGCTACCGGGGTGAAGAGCTGAACCGACAAGCGCTGCCGCAAATACCTGAGGCCACGGGCAAGGTATTGCTGCTGATTCACGGCCTGTGCATGAACGACCTGCAGTGGCACACACAGCACGAAGCATGCGTGGTCGACCACGGCGAAGCACTGGCTTCGGCCCTGGGATACACTCCCGTCTATCTGTGTTACAACTCCGGCCTGCACACGTCCCAAAACGGGCACGCATTGTCGGATCAGTTGGAGTTGCTGCTGGCATACTGGCCCACACCAATTGAAGAATTGACCGTGGTGGCCCACAGCATGGGGGGGTTGCTGGCACGCGGTGCTTTTCACTACGCCAGACAGGAGGCCCTGCGCTGGCCGGACCACCTGAAAAACATCGTGTTTCTAGGCACACCGCACCACGGCGTTCCGCTGGAAAAGGCCGGAAACTGGTTGGACATCATTTTGGGCAGCACGCCCTACACCACACCTTTCACCGCGCTTGGCAAACTGCGCAGCGCCGGCATCACCGATTTGCGCTACGGTCATATACTGGACGAAGACTGGCATGGCCACGACCAATTTCAGCGTCGGCCCGATACCCGGCAGGCTGTACCATTGCCGAAAGGTGTGGCCTGCTATACCGTGGCCGCGACCACTGCAGCCAGCCGCAGCACTCTGGCGAACCGTCTGATTGGCGACGGCCTGGTACCTCTCTACAGCGCATTGGGCCGTCATGATGACGTACAGCGAAACCTGGCGTTTGCGGAAACGTCAAAATGGATTGCTTACCGCATGAATCACATGGAATTACTTAGCAGCCCCAAGGTGACCCGGCAAATGGTGCACTGGCTGACGCTGGCGCAATCCTCATAAAGCACATAGGTGTCTTAAAAAAAACAAGTGGATATACATTTCTCACAAGCAAAAAAACCGGATCTTACTACCAAGAGAGCTGATTATGAAAAAATGCCCATTCTGCGCTGAAGAGATTCAAGACGAAGCCATAAAGTGCAAACACTGTGGAGAGTTTCTGGATGCCTCCCTGCCCCCGCGCTTAACGGCCGAAAAGATTCCATGGTATTTCAAAACATCCTTTATCATCATCGCCTTTCTATGTGTGGGGCCGCTGGCCCTGCCCCTGATTTGGTGGCGTCCACAAACGTCTCCGGCATGGAAAATCGGGCTCACAATAGGAATTCTTGTTCTCAGCTGGTTCTTTTTCCAGATCACGATGGATGCCATTCGGTCTATCACGGAGTATTACAAACTGATTGATCAGCTCTAAAAAGAACCCTATACACAGTCGTTTTCCGCTTATTATTCATATGGCAGCCCCTTGAAACAAAACCTGAAATTAGCAACAACCCGGACCCCGGACGGCGGCGAGATGGCACTTTATCAGCATGACCGGGATTTCTCGATCCTCATCAACGGCCGGGATTTGATGAACAGCCGCCAGCACACCTCGGAACTTGAGCTGGCAAGGCTGGGTTGTGCCCATCTTGTTGGCCGCAAGGCTCCCAGCGTACTCATCGGCGGGTTGGGTTTGGGCTACACCCTGCGCCAGGCTCTCGATATGCTCAGCCCCTGCGCTGAGGTGGTGGTGGCTGAACTGCTGGGTGCCGTCATCGAGTGGAATCGTGAATTCCTCGGGAAACTCAACAGCTATCCGCTGGAGGACAAACGCGTTGACCTTGAAACCGGCAATATTATTGCGCTTATCTCACGTTCCAAGAGCAGATTTGATGCGATCCTGCTGGATATTGATAACGGCCCCAACGCGATAACGGATTCAGGGAACAGCCGCCTGTACAGTCACAAAGGGATACAGGCCTGCCGCCAGGCGCTTTGCGAGCAGGGGTGCCTGGCTGTGTGGTCGGCCGAACCGAGCAAAAAATTCGAACAGCTACTGATGGGTTGCCGCTTCCATGTGCGCCGTTTCCGGGTTCCGGCCTATAAGGGGGGTAAATCGCAGTCCCGTTTTGTATGGGTCGCTTCGCAGGATAAAACTGTCCTGCCTCCCGGTGGCGGCAAACCGCGCCTGCCCTTCAAAAACGCGTCTCCGGAAAACCGCAGGCGCCCCCGGGAGAGACGATAGTCGCAAACGTACGGTTCCAACCCCGGTGATTTTATAACGCACCGGGCAGCCCCCGAAAATAAAAATAACTTCAGCAGCTTGACTATCCCGCATTCGTCCCTATATTCGTCACTTAACACACGCCGCGGGATAAGGGGCCATCGTTCCCGGTGGGGAATTATCTTTGCACGGTTTTTTTTCTCTTGCGCTTTTGGCCCCGATCCGGTATTACGTTGCAAAGATGCACTTCCGCGACGGTTTCGTAGCGTGTGTCCATAGCGCCCCCACAGGGCGATTTTTTTTATCAGTTGCCGCGATGATCGCGGTCCTTTCTTTTCCACGCGTCCGGCGGGTAGAGATCTGTACAACGCCGGACCAGGAAAAATATGAAAGAACACGCACACGCGCGTAGCGCGCGCACTGGCAATTCCACCCTCAAACTACCAACCCAGTATCGGCAAGGTGCCTTCAGCACCTTGATTCCGGAAATTCAGCGGGCCGTGGCCGCCGAGGGATACGTCACACCCACGCCTATCCAGGAGCAGTGTATACCCCACCTGCTGGACGGACGGGACCTGATGGGTACCGCCCAGACCGGCACCGGCAAAACAGCTGCCTTTGCCCTGCCGCTTTTGCAGCGGCTTTCCGGCAATTACCGTCGCCCGCGGAAAGGAACTCCCCGGGTGCTCATTCTGGCTCCCACCCGCGAACTCGCAGCCCAAATCGGAGAGAGCATTGGAACTTACGGCCGTTTTCTAAGCCTCACCCATACCGTGATTTTCGGCGGAGTCAACCAGTCCCCTCAGGTCAAGACCCTGAACCGGGGGGTCGATATTCTCGTGGCTACTCCCGGCCGACTGCTGGACCTGATGCAGCAGGGTTTTATCCACCTGAAAGAGGTGGAAGTCTTTATTCTCGACGAAGTGGACCGGATGCTCGACATGGGCTTCATTCCCGACATCAAACGGGTGTTGGCGAAAATCCCGGCAGAGCGCCAGACCCTGTTTTTCTCGGCCACAATGGCCCCGAAAATGGTGGCGTTAGCCAACACCATGGTGCGCAACCCGGTACAGGTGTCCATCACCCCCGACAAGCCCGCGGTGGAACGCATCGCTCAAAAAGTACTTTTCGTGGGAAAAAAGAACAAGGATGCCTTGCTGACTTACCTGTTAAGCGACCCCCAGATCAATAAAGCCCTCATTTTTACACAGATGAAGCACGTCGCCAACCGGGTGGTGGCAAAATTGGGCGCAGCCGGCATTCACGGCAGTGCCCTCCATGGCAACAAGAGCCAGGCAGCGCGCACCAAGGCGCTGGACGGCTTCAAGCAGGGTCATTTCCGGGTGCTGGTCGCCACTGATGTGGCGGCGCGAGGATTGGATGTGGACGACATCACCCATGTAATCAACTACGACCTTCCCGTGGAAGCCGAGACTTATGTACACCGTATCGGGCGTACCGCCCGGGCGGGAGCGGGCGGTGACGCCATTTCGTTCTGCTGCGCCGAGGACCGGTCTTATCTGCGGGAAATAGAACGACTGCTGGGAAAACCGGTGCCCACCGAGATAGGACATGCCTATCATAGTGACGAGGCTTTTCGTTCCAGTCAGCCCGCTCCGAAGAATTTCGGCGGTGGTGGCGGCGGTGGCCGTGGACGGCAGGACGCGCGCACCCAGGGCCACTTCACCCGCAGTCGCAGCCGAAGCCAAGGCCGCGGAGGACGGCGCTAAATCAAATTCCCCACGGGAAAAGGGGCTGGTCCTCTTTTCCCGTCATCCTATCATATGTACCTGTGGTTTGGTTTCAAACTGTTCGGGATACACGCTTGATGGACTCGTAAAAAGTCATGTTTCAGACGGTTTCGTAAAATGTTCAATATCAAGGCTTGCGAATCCCGCGGAATGAGGCGTACTTACGGTACGCCGAAATGACGAGGGATGAAGCGTAACGCGGATATCGGACTTTTTACGGAACCGTCACGCTTGATTAACGCATATTAAAGCTCCACAGAACACCGGCGGCAATGGCGGAGCCGATGACCCCGGAAGAATTGCAGGCCATGGCGTGCATGAGCAGGTAGTTGGTCGGATCGGCCTTGAGCCCGACCGCGTGAACCTCCCTTGCCGAGCCGGGCACGGCCGAGACCCCGGCAGCACCCAGCAGGGGGTTGATCTTGTCCTTTAAAAACAGGTTCATGAACTTGGCAAAGAGGACTCCGGAGGCGGTGGCAATGGAAAAAGCCACGGCGCCGAGGAAGAAGAGCCCCACCGACTTTCCGGTGAGAAAGACATCACCCTGG
>CAZKYZ010000308.1:0-4963 GCA_964557055.1 uncultured Desulfobacterales bacterium | reverse complement strand
CCTATATGTCAATGGAGATAATGGTGAACGGACCGGTCTCAAGAGAATTGCCAAAATCCTGAACCAGGAAGGCAACTTAAATAGAGGAAAAACGTGGTCAAAACAAGGGGTCCAGCTTTGTCTCAGCAATCCCCTTTATTTTGGAGATTATTATTTCAATAAAAGGAACCATCGAACAGGCGAATTCAAGGACCGGAGTGAATGGATCCGAATTCCAGTAATCCCACTCATCGATAGGGAAATGTACGAGGAGGCCAAAACACTCAGAAAATCAAGACGCCCGACCCAAAAAAATCCCCCATCAGTGACGGCTTCTCGAACGCTTCTTACAGGGCTTCTCCATTGCGGAAGATGTGGTAAGAGAATGGTTATCGAGACAGCCAAAAGCAATTTGTACCGATATTACAATTGCTCAAATTACATTCGAAAGGGTCGATCCACCTGCAAAGGGAATCGAATTCCGGAGGCCGCCCTGGATAGCCAGATCCTGAAATACCTTTCTCAGAAGTTTTTCACCAAGGAAAGAATCCGGGAAATCATCATACATGTGAACCGGGAAATCACCAATCAGCGTAACCAAAACAGTAAAAAATTGAAGGATTTGAGAACGGAATTGGACGGGGTCAAAATGAAAATTCGTAAATATTATGATGCGATAGAGAGTGACGCTCTGGATTTGGAACTGGTCGGAGAAAGGCTGAAGGAGCTGAAAGAGTGGGAATCCGAAATCAGCCGGCAGCTGGAGCGGTACCAGGGTCCGAAGCAGTTGCCGCCCTATCTGTTCAAGAAAGAGACCCTCAAAAAGATCCAGGCAAGGCTCGACGAGATTTTCATGTCCAATAAACGCGGCATGGCCAAGGAATACCTTAAATTTTTTCTGGACCGGATCGAGGTTAAAGAGCGCAGCATAAACCTCTTGGCCAATACCGTCGCTCTCTGCAACTTTTCCCTCATGAAAAAAACCGAGGGAACTGCGAATGTGTTAACCGCAGTTCCCCCAGTTGTCATGTGTTGGCTCCCCAGCACGGACTTGAACCGCGGACACAGTGGTTAACAGCCACTTGCTCTGCCGACTGAGCTACTGGGGAATAATTTGATAAAGAACGTCTTCTAGCGTAGAATAAGCAAAGTGTCAATAAAAAATAAAATTCCGGAAGAAAAATGGGAAAAACCGTTTTTGGGCAGCCCGAAAAACGGGAGAACGGAAGATAAAAAAAGTTTATCACAAAAATTGTATATGAAACTTCTTGACAATTTTCCGAGTATCGGTTGTTCTGTGAAGATAGGCAATTACCGAGTTCGAACAGGGTTTTAAAATGGTAGCGCTATAGAGATGGGGGGATCTATGACTGTGGCCATCCGCACGTTGGTGATTGATGATGAACCATCCATCCGGGAAAGTTTGACCGAATTTCTGGAGGATTTTGATTTTGACGTCACTGCCGCGGAAAGTGCGGAAGAAGCCCTTGATTTGCTATCTGATCACAATTTTGATGTCGCTGTGGTAGACCTGCGGTTACCGGGTATGAATGGTGAGGCCATGATTGCAAAAGCACACCGGATGAATCCCGATATGCAGTTTCTGATCCATACCGGATCTGTCGATTACCGCTTGTCAAAAACACTTACCGAAATCGGAATGAAGCCGGATCATCTCTTTCTGAAACCACTGCCGGATCTTACGGTGCTGGTGGATCGTATTCAAGAACTGGTGAGACGATAGACCCCACAGCCGCATAAAAAAACCTGGCCAAGTGTTACAATGGTAGACCTGACTTCCGCTGTTCGGGAAGTTCTGGACAACTGAATACAGCCAGCAGGGTTCTGATTAAAACGAGCTGGTGATATTGAACAGCAGATACCCGTTCTGATGCTTGGGACCGCCGACGGTGAGGCTTCTGTTGTTGAGGAGTTCTGCGACAGTTTCGAATATCTGGCGGTTGTCTTTCAGGATGCGGAGCTTCAGATTGGCCCGGTTGCCGTCCACCTGAACCACGGTGATGGTGATGACACGGTTTCCAGGAAGCGGTGCCTCGCCGGTCTGGCCGGGTTTTAGAGCCATATTGTTGTGGTTGATCAGGCGATAGGAAGAATAACGGAAGACCGATTGGAGTTCCTGGGCAAGGTCGGCGATTTGAGGATCGATTTTGTCGGATTCGTTCGATGCCAGCACCGTTTTCAGGTCAATGTGGACGGTTTCTGCCGCGCTAGCGGAAGAAAAGCTGCCCATCACCAGAGCCGTTACGATAATCAGGAGCCATATTTTTCCAGTGGTCATGTTGTTTCTCCGTCCGAAGATTTGCTTCTTGCGTATCGTGGGTATACTATTATAGAATAGTAGCATGGATGATCGGATATTGGCAAGCGGTCGTCCACAAACCCCAACACACGCTATTTTGATCAAACCTTTTCGTTATCAAGTCTTTTCATCGAACCAGATGATTGTCTGGTGATTTTTCGGGGTTTCCCAAATCATTACCGAAGCTGTTTCTGCTCGAAACGAGTGAACAATGGCGCTGGGTTCATCCAGGGGCGATTCATAAAAGGGTCCTGTATAGAACAACACAAGCATAGCCATAACTGCCGTAGCCGATGCAAAAATAATCCTGGGGGTCCGAAACCACCAGGATGGATCGCTCAGGGCGGGGCGCCTTTTGCGATGGACGGCAGCCATGATGGATTCGGACAGGGCGGCCTGATCCGTCGCCGATTGTTTCGCGGCAATCATGTGGCGGGTTTGTTCCCGAAACATCCGCATCCGGTCTATTTCCGCTTTGCAGAGACCGCAGACCAGCAGGTGCTGTTCAAGCGCCTTTTCGGCTTCCGGTTCCAGGTCGTTATCCAGGAAACGGTGCAAAAGGGAAGCGTTACATTGTCGGTTGGGTAAAGCCATGCGGACTACTCCATTTCAAAATGGGATCGTAAAGCGGTTTTCAGCTGTTCCCGGGCCTGGTAAAGGCGTGAACTGACGGTTCCCCGTTTCATTTTCAAAACAGCCGCTATTTCGTCATACGACAATCCTTCCACCTCGTTCAAGATATAGATGGTCCGGATACGCTCCGGCAGTTTTTGGATTTCTTTTTGAAGAGCCGCTTCAAATTCTTTTTGGCGGTAAAGGTTCTCAGGCGTTTCGGTTTTTTCTCCGAGTTCGACAGGTTCATTTCGATCTTCCATTTCGAGGGGGCGATGAAAACGTCGAAACCGTCTCCGCCACATTCTGATCCGGTTCAGGCTCAGGTTCACCGTAATCCGGTAAAGCCAGGTGGACAACCCCGCCTGCCCTTTGAATTGCCGGATCTTACGGAACACTTTCAGAAAAACATCCTGTACAATTTCCTGGCTGTCCTCAGCATCCATCGTGATACCATAGGCCACTCCGAACAGTTTCTGCTGGTATTTATCCAGAAGGAGGCGAAAAGCGTTTTCATCTCCCCTGCGGAGATTTTCTATGAGCTGTGCTTCACTGGTAGACCGTCTGTTGATATAGACACCGTTTCTTTTGAAAAGTTCGATTTATCCGACAGGTTTTGCCGGAATGGACTGAAAAACTTCCAATTATGGTACTTTTGCCGGGGATCAATCATTTGCCCTGACGGGTTTGTCGCCTTAGTTTTCAAAATATTTCCCGAACAAGAATTCTCCTTTTTTCTGGGTGCCGTTCGGCAGGGTCAGCGTTCCCAATCCATGGAACAGGTTGTCTTTGAAGGCGCCTGAATAGTGGTAGCCTTTCGGATCGGTAAGGGTTCCTTGCCCGTTGAATTTTCCGTTTACAAAATTGCCTTTGTAGCGGGTGCCGTCCGGAAAAATTTGCACGCCGGCTCCTTCCAGTTCTCCATTCACAAAAGTTCCGCTGCGGGATTCACCGTTGGCAAAGGTAAGTGTGCCCTCACCGTGCAGTCTTCCATCCACGAACTCGCCCTCATGGCTTTCGCCATCCGGGAATTGGAGAATGCCTTTGCCGGTTTCCAGGCCGTTCAGAAAGTCGCCCTGATACCAGGTGCCATCCGCCAGGGTGAGTTTTCCTTTGCCGTGGTACAACCCCTCTTTGAATTGCCCCGCATAGCAGGTATTGTCCGGCAAGGTGAGAATACCCTCACCATGGTATTTGCCATCTTTCCAATCACCGGCATAACGCATTCCGTCGGGATTTATCTGAACGCGGCGGTTTTGATCCAAACCCGGCTTCAGCTGGCCTTTGACCTGGTTGCCATCGGGGTAGGTAACCGTTACGTCGCCTATCGGCTCCCCGTCTTGAAACTGCCCCTCAACGGTTATGCCGCCTTCATATTGCAGTTTCCCGGGACCGTCGCGGCAGTTGCCTTCCAGGCATCGGGAGACGGCCAAGACGTGAACGGAGAAACTCAGGAGAAGAAGTGTGGTCGCCGTACACATAATTGTTTTCATTCAACAGCCTTTAAATCGGTTATGGTATTGCTGGAGAAGATTGCGATAATATGATATTCATAATTTTTCTATAAAAACAATATCCAATCATTTTATCAGGAGAATAAATATGCGTATTCAGGAAACCATCAAAAAAGACCTCATTATCGCTATGAAGGCAAGAGATGAGGAAAAGAAAAGCGCCCTGCGTGTTATTCTGGGGGAATTCGGTCGAATGGATTCCAAGGAGCTTTCCGATGACGAGGTAATCAAGATTTGTAAGAAGTTGATAAAATCGGAAAAGGAAGTGTTGGCGGTTACGTCTGCAGATCCGGAATCCAGGTATATCCGTATCATCGAAGCATACCTGCCCGACCAGGCCTCTATCGCTGAAATCCGCCGGTGGATTGAAGAGAATATTGATTTTGCCTCTTTACAGAACAAGATGCAGGCGATGGGAATAATTATGAAACATTTCGGGACAACGGCTGATGGGAATGAGGTGCGCAAGATTCTCCAGGAGATATAAACCCTATAGTTGCATAAAAAACATGGCGAAGAGAGCGAAAGTGGCTGTAAA
>CAZKYZ010000307.1:0-4966 GCA_964557055.1 uncultured Desulfobacterales bacterium | reverse complement strand
CAGGAAAGCTTTACCCGCTATCTGGAGCGTTACAGCCATCTGACACCAGAACCCCGCCTGCTGTATGCCATCGGGCGCAACGCCGCTATCGACACGTTTCGCCAGAAACGACGCATGATCCTCATGGATGAGGACACGCCCGGTTCTGATTGTGATCAAGAGCGGCGCCTTGTGGTCAAGCAAACCTACCGGCGCATGCAGCAAGCCCTGCTGAAACTGACTCCCGCTGAACGCGATGTACTCTCCCTGGTGGTGAGCGGTGATCTTAACTATCGCGAAATCGGTGAGATGATCGGCATTACCGAAGCCAATGTCAAAGTCAGGGTCCACCGGGCGCGGGTGAAACTGAAAAACCTCATGAAAAAGGAATACCAATGACAGAAGAACTCATCAGCATGTTTATCGATGATGCGCTCAATTTGGACGACAAGATCGTCTTTGTCGACACAGTCCACGAAAACAGGCGCTTCAGGGATGATACCGTCGATTTGCTGAAGCAGGAAAAGCAGCTGCGAGCCCCGGCCTGGGAACAGGTGCCGGAGGTCGCTTTCCCGCAGAATCCTGAAACGACGCTGCGGATGCGACGATCCTTTGCTTTTGTGGCCGGCGCTCTGGCCGTGGCGGCGCTGTTGCTCTTTTTCATCCGGACGCCTGGCCCCATCCAGCCGTTCGACCAGAAAATCGCCCATCGGTTTGTGATATACCTGCCCGATGTCGATACAGTCGCCATCACCGGTAGCTTCAACAACTGGCAGACGCTGCCCATGGAAAAAGCAGGACCGGATGGGTATTGGGAGATTTTTCTTGAAATATCACCGGGAGAGCATCGTTACAGTTTTTTTCTGGACGACAGTCGGCGGGTGCCGGACCCCACTGTCTGGACCCGCGAGAAAGATGATTTCGGCAGTGAAAACTCGGTGTTGGAAGTGAGTACATGAAAATAAAAACGCTTTCTGTCCTGGCGTTGGCGCCTTGCCTGCTGGCAATCGGGTGTGCATCCCATTATATCCGCCAAGACAAAGGACACACCGATTTTTACCTGCGCTGTCCGAATGCGAATGAGGTCGTATTGGCAACATCCCTGGATGGTTTCGCACCGCGTCCGGCACGCCGCACAGGCGCCGATGAATGGGTGGTTTCGGTAGAGGAAAGCCGTGATTTCAGCTATTTCTATCTGGTGGATGGGAAAGTCCTGAGACCGGAATGCAGGCTGATCGAACAGGATGACTTCGGCGGGACCAATTGTGTCTATTCAAATAATCCGTAACCTTTGGTGAGCGAATGCGTTTAAGGGATAAACGATCTATGAAAGGAGATTTTTTACCATGAGAAACACATTCTTTGTATTCCTTTTACTTGCACTGCTTGTGTGCGCCATGCCGCTCCAGGCCGACGAGGTGGATGACGGCCTGCCCCCAACGGTAAACGAACGGATCAGAGCGCAAACCCGGGAGATGATCCAGGTCGGTGTTCCGACGGACGCTGCGCTTAAAATGACCCGCAGTATGGTTCGGGAACAGTTCCGGAACGAACTTTCCCTTGAGGCGCAAAACGAGGTGATCAATGCCTGCCGCGAAGGATTGCCCTACGGCCCGCTCCTGAATAAGCTGCAGGAAGGCCTCTCCAAACAGGTTCCGCCCGAGCATATTGTGCAGGCAATGAAAATTGTTCATGAGCGCTACGAATACGCTTACCGCTACGCCGGACAGGTGACAACGGACAAGGTCAAGCAGAATGCCCTGGCAGAAGCCATGACGCAAGGGCTCGCTGCCGGCTTGAAAACCCGGGACATGGACCAGATCAACGATCGGATCCGGGATCGGATCCGATTGAAAACCTGTGACGACTGCCCCGAACTGGCTCTGGAAAGTGCTCTGACCGCCCGCGACATGGCCCGTCTGGGTGTGACCTCCGACACAACGGGAGATGTGGTCTGTCAGGCGCTGGAGAATGAATACGACAGCCCCGGAATGGTCCGCATGCGAAACCAGTTTCGCACTCGCCTGAATCATGAGGATCCCCAGGAAATGGCCAATCGATACGCCAAGGCCTTCCGCAACGGGCAGGATCCCGTAGACGATGAAAACAGTTCCGGCCTTTTGGGCGGAGGACAGCAGAACCAGGGAGGAACGGCTGGGGGACCCAACGGTTCCGGCAGCGGCGGTTCCGACGGCCGGGGTAAATAGCACCTTCAAGACGGGGGCGGACGAAGCCAGCTATAATGGATATGATAAAAGGCTGGCCCGCCCTCTCTTATTTTTGGGTGCAAAGCACGAAATCGATCTACAAAGCAACAATTTCAGGAATGTTACACCTTTATTTTCAAAAAGCAAATTTCCGATTGACAAACAAGGCGCTCCTGGTGTCTAGTCCACAAACAACAGGGACTCAGAATTCCTCCGCAGCCGTTACTGCACTTTTCAGGTGACGGAACAGACAATGAATCTCACACCGCGAGCGTTGCCGATTTGCAAAAATGGGTCTCTACTATTGGTCAGAAGGCCTGGCAGCGAGTCAGGCACCCCTTTCGATCTGTTATAAACCAAAGGGACAGCCTCGGAACCACCACCCATCTTCCGGGTCGAGCCGATCCAGCGCAATCCTTCCAAAGCTGTCGAAATCACAAAGATCCTTCGCCCGGCCCCAAAAAAACACCCGCCCTGCCGGATTCAAGCTCGCATCCCAAGGTCGCCGGTTGCCATAGGAGCACAGCAGGCCCCGATTCACCTGACCTGCTGCGCTATCTTCTTGATCGGGAAAATTGCACCCATGATATCATGAAGTTGAATGATCTTTTGCGAATGCCGCAGGTCTTACTGGAAGTTGGTTGCGGTAACGCCGGGGTGGCCCTGCAAATTGCCCTGAAGAACCCGGGCATAGGGGTCATCGCCACCGATCTCTACGACTGGTCACATCAGCAATCCGACGGCTCCAGCTATCGGCAAATCGCCCGATCATGGCGGGAGCATCAGCTGCCGGCCCAGATAGATTCGCCTGCCAACCTTGTCATTCTCAGGGCTGAAGCGGACCTGTTGCGTTGCCTGCCGCTCCGAGCCATCGATACTATTTTTTTGATTAACCCCGAGCCCGGTGTGGGTAAATCCTTTCTTGTTCTGCTCCAGGAAGAATCATTATCTTTCAGGATTAAACAGGGTCCAATGCAAATTGTCATCCTACCCTATTCCCGAGAAATGGGTGTAGCGGCCTGCGGCGGCTGTTCGTTCGAACATGACCCTGACTGGTCAAGGGGTCTGGGTTTTATCATGGGCAGCGGGCTTCTGTTCCGGCGGGGGGCGCCGATCCAATGGGGTGTGAACTTATCCCACATATCGGCCTATACGGGAAAATCCACCCAGAGGGACATCTATGTTTGCGGGGAGCAACCGGCCTGAACGGTTTTATCGCCCTACCGGGCAGGACAACTCGCACAGACGGCAATAGGCCGTCCTGATTTGGGCAGGCATCCCTACGAATGGCTGATTCAGCACGATATTACCGGTCTCGTCCGCTTTCATCTGCAACAGACAGCTTTTGCGCTGGTAGGACCCGCCATGAAAAGCATCCATTGGACAGGCCTGCATACATGGGCCATTGCATCCATCACAGGGAGCGAAGCCGTCAAGGGGCCCCGTACTCTGCAGGCAAAGGTTGAGTGCCAGAGCCCTGAGCCGAACCCTGGGCCCGTATTGGGGTGTGATTAACAGGTTGTTTTTTCCCATCACGCCCAATCCCGCCAGGACAGCAGCATTCTTGAGAAAAATGCCTCTCCGGTTAGCCTGGTAGGGGAGCCCGTATGCTTCAACAGAATATTCTTTCCAAATCCATTTTGCCAGACTACGATTGATATTTATCAGCAGACGATTCCCCGGTGACCCACCTTTGCAGTTGTCCCACCAGTCCATTTCCGGCTGCCTCTTGGCATGTGCCAAAGCAAGAACAACCACGGAACAGGCTTCACTCACTCGCCGGTCAATCGGATGAAGCCGGTGGAGAGGGGAGTTCATGAGGGTTGCGACATCGGCGGCGCCAACGAGTGAAGCACCCAGCGAAATCGCTTGAGCTGCTATCTTTTCAAATGGTATGGCAGAATTCACGGATCGTTCTTGTCAACAACCGGCTGAGGAATGAAGAATTACCCTTGTATGCTCAGGCGAGTTTAACGCATACCGGACGGGATTGCAAATACCACATCATATGACCAACTACAGCCTTTTGTTGAATGCCGCATTCTATTTTTAGTAGAAAAAAAACCGGAAAGGTAAGGGTCACCCGGATTCCATTAGAAACTGTATCGAAAACCGCTCGTAACGTAATTGGACGACCCCCCCCCAAACACACCCCCCATGCCGGAGCGATGATGGACACGGAACAACAGGTCCCACTGGGGATATTCAGGCAACCCAAAGGTCATCTCGAAGGCCAGAGCCCCCGCAAAACGCTGAGCATCGTCGTCATTAGCCAATTCGACCGGTGAGATCTCCGTAATGTAGGAAAAACCGGCTCCCGCAGCAACGCTTGTTTCCACGTAATGATCCCACACGAACCTATTCCAGCGACCCATCAGCAGGCTCGCGAATTCCCAGTAGTCTTCACCGTCATCCCAATGATATCCGACCTGTCCCTCGACCTCGATATCGAAGTAATCCTTGTATCGGAAGATGTCCCGGGAAATTGCGGCGACCATAACTTTTATGCTGTCGTGATAATCGGCATCAAACGAAATCATATCGGCCAGTGAACCATCGGTGTAAATTCCACCGTAAAGGGAAACGGCCCATTTGTAATCGGACTTCTTCTTAACATCTTCCAGGTCGTCAGCGTATGTAGTGGGGCTGCACAAAAAGAGAACTGTCAAAGCGATCAACATGCTGATATACTTAATCATTATACATTTCCTCTAAATCGCGAGCGGCCATCTCGAAACCGTTCGGCCCTTAATTAATGATTTCCCCATAAATACAGATCA
>CAZKYZ010000306.1:0-4980 GCA_964557055.1 uncultured Desulfobacterales bacterium | reverse complement strand
CACCGGACCGGTGTAACCTTTTCTGGTCCTCCACCGGAGGTGGAGGGCTTAGACCTGACTAAAAAAATAATGGTTTCCGAACAGACCTGCTTTTTGTAAAACTTCTGTAAATTTCCCTCCCTTTCTTGTTATTGCCGGTCCTCTTCGTATAATACGGATCTTGTTTTATAATACCGTCGTTATTTAAAGGAGATGCAAGGTGCAACTGCCCCAACTCAATATCGGAGGCCTGACCAGCCGCCTGCCCATTATCCAGGGGGGCATGGGTGTCGGCATTTCTCTTTCAGGCCTGGCATCGGCTGTGGCCAACGAGGGCGGCATCGGCGTCATTGCCGGCGCCATGACCGGTTTTTTCGAATCCGATGTGCGTTCAGACGCCACCGCGGCCAATATCCGATCGTTCAAACGCGAGATTCGAACCGCGCGGAAGGCAACAGACGGTGTCCTGGGGGTGAATGTAATGGTTGCCCTGACCAACTATCCCGAGCTGGTTACAGCTGCCATTGAAGAAAAAATCGATGTCGTTTTCTGCGGTGCCGGTTTGCCCATGGATCTTCCCGGGTTTCTGCGCAAGGGTGACAAAACCAAGCTGGTCCCCATTGTTTCTTCTGCAAGGGCGGCCAAGCTGATCTGCAAAAAGTGGATGACAAAACACAATCGGCTCCCGGATGCTTTTGTTGTGGAAGGTCCTAAAGCCGGCGGCCACCTGGGGTTCCAGCCCGATCAGATCGACGATCCGAAATTTACACTGGAAATGATCGTCCCGGAAGTCCTTGAAACGATAAAATCAATTGAAGCGGATACCGGAGCTTCAATTCCCATCATCGCCGCCGGGGGGATATACACCGGACAAGATATCTTCAAATTTTTAAACATGGGGGCTGCCGGCGTACAGATGGGCACCCGATTTGTGGCCACACATGAATGTGATGCTGATGACGCTTTTAAGCAGGCGTATATCAAGGCCACCAAAGACGATCTTGTCATCATTAAGAGCCCCGTGGGGATGCCCGGCAGGGCTTTGAAAAACAGTTTTCTCGATTCCGTTGCCAAAGGTGCAAAAATTCCGTTTCATTGCGCCTATCAGTGTGTAAAAACCTGCAAACCCGACAGCAGCCCGTATTGCATTGCCATGGCGCTGGCGGCCGCCAAAAAGGGGTTTTTTAAAAACGGTTTTGCCTTTGCGGGGTCAAACGCCTACCGGGTTGATAAAATCATCTCCGTCCGGGAACTGATCGATTCTCTGAAAGCCGAATATCAATTGGCCGCCGCATAGTGTTTCCGCAGCGATTCTCTTCCCACAAAACATAATTGTATTTCAATTGCATATGTTTGCCGCCTGCTTTTTATGCAACCATAGGGTTTATACAGGCAGGCCCTTATGGCCCCTCTTTCGATGCGGCCATAAGGGCCTGCTTTTGCATCGACAGCCTGCTTTGCCGTCGTCAGCTGATCTGCAGTTTGACCGTAACGGTTGTCGGTTTCCCTTGCTGATTCACCGGAAATACAAGATTCTTCAACTCGTTGCGAAGGCAATCTTCCAGATTGAAATTCTCCTGCGCTGTTTGCGGCACGACTACAGACTGCACACGCCCATCCGATGAAATGGTCAACACAATTTCTATTATGCCGGAAACCGGCGAGCCTTCTGCAGGTAACCCAAGGCAGCATTGTCGCAGCTGAGAAATATGTTCCTCTATGCTTCTTTTAACCATTGCCTTGGAAAGTCCTGCGGAGACTTCGATTTTGGTGATCTCAATCCGGCACAAGCCCGTACTGCTTTTATCGAATTCTTCCTCCGGCTCCGCATGGCTTGAACGGTAATCAGCCCTTTCCTGTTTCTGCACCAGCATTGCCTTCCCCGAAAGGAACCCGGCCGGCGCAGGCGCCGAAACACCACGGAGCGCCGTGCCGCCCACGGCATAGTCGGAAACCCCTTGTGGGAGGGGAAGCGGTTGTTCGATGCGCACGGATTCACCCCCTTCCGTGCGCACCTGATTGTCGACAGCCACAAATGAGGTGTACGCGGTCAGCAGGCTGTGGGTCAGGCCGAGTCTTGTCACTTCCGCCACCCGATTATCATCCATTTGCAACCTGTTGTAGTCGTCCAAAAGGGCAATCCGGTGACGCGCCCAAAGGTACTGCAGGGCGACATTTCCCGGTTGCGGTTTGACCTTGCCGACATTGATTCTTTCCCGAACGCTCCCATTGCCGCTGGTTCCGGACAAATCAATGATTCCCTTCGGTTTTCCCCGCCATTTACCGAAAACAATCACCGGCCGATTCGCCATCACATCCGGAATGCTGGGTGGTTCGACCGCATAGGCATCAAATTCCTTAAAATTAATGCGGATATTCGTCAGAACCGGTTTTTCCAACAGTTTTCGCAGCTTTTCCGCTTTGACTGCCGCCTCTTCCGGGTTGGTGACAACAAACGGCTCTCCCATGCCTACCCTGGCCATTCCTTCAATGAGGTGACGGTTGACACTGGAGCCGATTCCAAAAGCAAATATATTGGCCTGCCCAAGGCGGTTGCGGATCAGATCGAAAGTCTCCTCTTCAACACTCACATAACCATCGGTCACGATGATCACCGAGCGGGAAAAACCTTCCGTCCCGCCCATGTTTAGTGCCTGTTTCAGGGCTGGCAGAAGTTCGGTCCCCCCGCCTCCTTTCTGACGATCGATAATTTCCATGGCCCGCCGGAGGTTCTCTGCCGTGGCCGGGAGCGATTCCTCTGCCATTACCTGCGAACTGCCGGCAAAAAGCAGCACATTGAAACGGTCTTCCGGCCGCAGGCCCTCGATAAGATCTTTCAAAAGTTTTTTGGAGATATCGAGTGGAAAACCGTGCATGGACCCTGAAATGTCAACGACAAACATGTATTCCCGGGACGGAATTTGGTCGATCATAACTTCTTTGGGCGGCTGCAGCATCAGCAGGAAATAGTTTTCCTCCCGGCCTTCATAGAGAAGCAGGCCACTTTCGATCTTACCGCCGGCCAATCTGTATTTGAGGATGAAATCCCTGTTTCCGGTGTTGTTTTCCCCCCGGGCAAGCCGAACCTCCGCCGCCTCCTTGCCCCGGTAATCAACATTCACGCGGTGAGAAGAGCAAGCGATTTCCTGAATCGGGAGACCGGCCGACAGATTCACTGCGATGTCAAAAGTGTTGCTTGGCGGCTGGCCTTGCCGGAGGTAGGGGTTGGCCGTCCAGTTCTCGGACGCTGTTTTTGTATCTTCGCCGCCCCCGGTGTACCGCGGCCCCACAACCGTGGGATAGACAAATACGTACTCAGCATCCGCAGGCACCAGCAGTTCCGTATAGCGCAGTTCGACCTGGATCACATCGTTCGGCAGGATGTTGGCCACGTTCATCTGAAAAACGTTGGGGCGCTGCTGTTCCAGCAGGGAGGCGCTTTTTCCTTCCTGGCGGGCCTGCTCATATTCCTGCCGGGCCGCTTCCCGGTTGTTGATCCTGGCCGTAATGGTCCGCTCCCCGATGGTCATCTTCATGCCGTGTACGGCCGCCCTGGTGGACGCCGGAAACACATAGATCGCTTCCAGGGGCCTGGTTCCTTCGTTCTTGTATACCTGGGTAACGACCACATCGGCAATCACCCCGGAGATATGGACATCCGCCCGAGTGGACTTTAGGGGCAGGCTGTCCGTATCCGGATCATCGCTGACCACCATAAAATAGGGAGACAGGGTTTCATCAAAGTCTTCCGCCGGCTGTGCCTGCACCAGGGCAGCTGCCAGCAGAACAAAGGCTGTAACATATAAAATCGCTGAGTTAATTCCGGTTTTCATTTTCACTCTCCTTTTTCCACGGTTTTTATGCGATACCGACGGATCGCCTCCGGCACGATCACGCCTTGTCACTTATACCGTTAGACAATGAAGAGAAAAAATAGTTCCGAATTATTTACACGATGGAAGTTTGTTAAGGGATTGTTGGTGTGCGGAATGGAAAAAGAGGACGACAATTTTTTTCAAATTGATTTCTTATCTTTTGTTATCAAATGCTTGTGTATTTTAATTCTCACTGCTGCTTTCTACGATAGCGTAATATTGCCTTCCAGGTAGAGCGCCGCCATCCCGGCCAGGAGAACCCTGGCGCCCCTGTTTTTACAGAAAAGTTCTCCGCCTCTTTTTGAGATTTGTCGTGCATGCAGTGTCTGCCTGGAAAGCCTGTCAGCCCAATACGGCACCAACACGCAATGCGCCGATCCCGTGACGGGATCTTCCGCGACTCCGACACGGGGGGCAAAAAAACGGGACACGAAGTCGCAATCAACACCGGCCGCCGTTACAATTACGCCCCGGCAGTCGACCTTTACCAGCCGGGAAAAATCCGGTGACAGTTTCCTGACGGCATCTATGTTTTCCAGGATGACCAGCAGGTCTTCCTGGCTGCCCAGGACTGCCTGCGGTTGGATACCAAGCGCTTGAACCAGTCCGTCCGGGATTGCCCTGGGCGAAGGCAGCCTGGCGGGAAAATCCATTTCCAGCATGCCTTCTTTGCGGGTGACGATCAGTTCCCCGCTTTTTCGGGTCTGAAAATGGATGGACGGCTCACTCCAGTCGAGACAGTTAAACAGCACATAGGCACTCGCCAGCGTTGCATGACCGCACAGGGCCACTTCCACCGCCGGGGTGAACCAGCGGAGATCGAAACCGTTTGCGTTTGGAACCAGGAATGCCGTCTCAGACAGGTTGTTCTCTTCTGCTATGGCCTGTAATTTTGTGTCTTCCAGCCAGTCTTCCAGCAGACAGACAGCCGCCGGATTTCCGGAAAAAATTTCGGCGGTAAACGCATCGACCTGATAAAAGGGTATTTTCATTGTGGCGTCCTCTCAATTTTTTTGTCCGGTCTCAAACAGCAGTATTCGCACTATCACAGGTTCGTCCAGGGTAGAAGGAACCACCACCGGGGCCGGCTGTCGCAGATAACCGGCCTCCTTCAAACGATCCACCA
>CAZKYZ010000305.1:0-4984 GCA_964557055.1 uncultured Desulfobacterales bacterium | reverse complement strand
AGGATCTTGTCTGTTTTACGCCATGTTTTTTACCCTCCGGGAAAGCCGGAGAGCTTCAGATCCTTTGTTGCCAAGGAATCGCAGTACAACAGATACGGCTTCTCCCTCAGCGCCGCGGCTCTGAAGCTCTCCGACTTTTGCAACGTTATGGTAAATAGTGGTTTCACCCATCAAAAAGGTTCAAAATGGTTGCTTGTTTTGCGAGCGACAGCGAAGCGGTTTGTATATTTTCTGGCTTCGGCAACAACCGGTTTGCAAAATGGCCTGCTTTTTTGTATAGCTGTCCGAAACAAATCCAGTATAAAATTGTTGCAAACCGGCAGAAACCTTTCTCGGAGATTGGGATGCAGATATGCTGAAACGGATCGATGATTTTTTCGCCTTTCTGGCTGTTGACAAAGAGGAGACTCAAAGAGGCAAAAAAGCGGCCGTAGTGGCCGGGGAAATAGCCGACGGAATGACCCATATTAAAGACTACGAAGCCCTGGCCGCCATCGCCCTGCATTTCAAACCGGACCGAATTTTTGAGATCGGAACCTATCTTGGCGTCACCTCCGACTTCTTTCTGTCCCTGCTGCCGGAAAGCAGCGTCGTGTCCATCGCCTATCAAAACCCCCGTTGGAAGCTTCTGGGGAAAGTCTACAACAATTCCAAACTGGATACCAATCAGATAGGCTCAGCAATAGATGGCCTCCGGAGAAACAGGTTCACCCAGATAGTGGGGGATTCGCACAAGCTGGAATCTCAATCATTTCTGCAGGAGCACGGGAAATTCGATCTTGTTTTTATCGACGGCGACCACACCCGCAGCGGTGCTTCACAAGATACAGATTTTGCGCTAAAAATAATCCAACCATCCGGGATGATCTGCTGGCATGACGCCAACCCCAGACCCAAATACATGGATGTGAGGCAATTCCTGGAAAACGATCTCGACCGTACCGCCATCGCCACCGCGGATACATACATTGGCGGTATCGCCTGCTGGAGCGATGATATCGAAAAACGGCTGACCATGTCTTCGGCAAACAGTTGAATCAGCCGAATGGACACAATTCGGTTTTGCCGGAAAAAAATGGTGCCCCCCGGCCCTAAACTGGCTGCCGTTGTTATTGCTGAATTGATTTATAATCGGAATCGGCTTGCTTTGTGGATGAAAAATGGCGGAGAGGGTGGGATTCGAACCCACGATCCCGCTTTTGGCAGGATACTGCTTTTCGAGAGCAGGGCCTTCAGCCGCTCGGCCACCTCTCCGTTTAGATGGACGATAGAAGGTAGCCTTTTTGGCAAGGGGTGTCAATATTAGAGTGGTGCCCTGTTGCATACCGGCAAACACTTCCGCTCCTCACGGCGCATAAACAGCAATCGCCTGGCCGGCAGGGGTTTCCAATCGACATCTGCTGCACCGCCGACATCTTTTTGTGATGCGATTCAAAGCGCAAAAATTGCATACAAAACACCAATGATTCTTTTTTCCCGGCGCTCTTTTGAAATTGTCTTGAACTATTGGACCTATTTCGGTAAAAGCGGACAGATTTTAAACATCGGAGGACAGATATTTCTATGGCAACCGTAATTCCACTCACCGGAACAGTGTATAATCAGGACAAAATCAAAGACATGGCGGAAATCGTCACGCCGCCCTACGATGTCATCTCCCCGCAAGAGGAGGATGATTTTATCAGACGACACCCCAACAACATGATTCACCTGATCCTTGGAAAATCGAAAGCCGGTGACAACGGTACGGAAAACTGCCACACCCGGGCAGGGAGACAACTGGGAAAATGGCGGGCGGACGGCATCCTGGTGGATGATGAAAAACCGGCTTTTTACCTGACCTCAACGGAGTTTGAACTGGACGGCAAACAGGTTACCCGCTTAGGGCTGACAGGACTTGTGGCCCTGGAGCCTTTTGAAAAAGGGGTTGTCCTCCCCCATGAAAGAACTTTTTCCAAAGTCCGTTCCGAACGTCTGGAACGAACCAAGGCCTGCCAGGCCAACCTGAGTGCTATTTTCGCCCTTTACGCGGACAACGGCGATGTTTTCGCAATCCTTGAAAAAACAGCTTCCTCAGAAAAACCCTGCATGGATTTTATAGACCGAACCGGCCAGCACCAGAAAATGTGGAGAATTACCGGCCCGTCGACCTGTAGCACAATTTCGGGTTTGATGAATGATAAGAAAATCTTCATTGCCGACGGGCACCATCGCTATGAAACCGCCCTGGCCTATCAGGAGTGGCTCCGGGCCTCCCGGGGCGACCTGTCCCCTGACGATCCGGCCAATCATGTACTGATGTATCTGACCAGTACGGTAGATCCGGGACTGGTGATTCGACCGGCGCATCGGCTCCTGCACGGAATTCCGGAAACGGGCATTTCCGAATTTACCCGCAAAGCCGGCAAGCTGTTTGACATCACCACCGTAGGCAACGAAAAAAGCCCCCTGGAAGAAACGAAGCAGGCATTTGTATCGGCATTGGAGACTTCCCCGGAAAACACCTTCGGTGCATGCCTGCGGGAAAGCCGCATTTTTTACCTGCTATCCCCCAAACCCGGTATTGTCGATAAAATGCTTGCAGCGGAGATCCCCGAAGTGCTTCGTTCCATTGATGTCACGGTACTGACCCGCCTCCTGCTCATGGATGTTCTCGGCTACGACCGGAAGCGCCTCGACAACGAAAAGATGATCTCTTACACAAGTGTTTCCTCCGACGCCATCGATTTTGCCGTCAACGGGAAATGCGATATCGCCGTGATCCTCAATCCCACGCGAATGGACCAGGTGAAACGTGTGGCGGAAGAAGGCCTGATCATGCCCCGCAAAGCCACCTATTTCTATCCCAAGGTGATTACCGGGCAAGTGCTGTACATGCTTTAATTTACGGGGCAAACATGCGGGCCACTTCATCGGTGTATTCGCCATTCTCCTGATATATGGCAAGGGGGGCATCTACGCGTACCCCCGGCCGGCCACCCTTTGTCCCTTCCACAAAAACGAGTCTGGCTTCCGTTCCGCAGCGCGAATGAATCATGCGGATGGTTTTGGGTTCAATACCATTGTCCCGCATACCGGAGGTCAGGTCGACAATCCGTTCGGACGGGTAGATCAGGGCAAACCGCCCCGACAGGTTCAAAAAACGCCCGGCGGTTTGGATCAATTCCCCCATCGTTACCTTCAATTCATGGCGGGCGATCGCTTTCTCCCTGTCCGGATTAATTCTGCCGGAATTGTCCCGTCGATAGGGCGGGTTGGAAATAACCATATCAACCGATCCACTGATCTCCCGCCGGGACAGGGTTTTCATATCCCTGTGCAGCACCTGAACAGCATCCTGCATTTTATTGCAGCGGATATTGAGATCGGCGTTCCGGGCCAGGGTATCCTGGATTTCCACAGCCCACACATGCACGCCCGGATACCGGTAGACAAGCATCATGGGTATAATTCCACAACCGGTACCCAGATCCAGAACCCGGTCAGTTGGGCGGAATGCCGCCAGGTGGGCCACCAGGACGGCATCAATGGAAAAACGGTATCCATGGGCAGCCTGGTTTATGTGTATCTTTCCATTAAAAAAGGTATCTGTTGTTATCATACGGACATGGGGGCAATATCCCCGGTCGGGGTCGTTCAGGGTTTCGGTATAAAACCAGTAAACTGATTAGATCGGCCCAACGCGAAAGCGCATCTCCCGTACCATCTCTTTTTCAAAAGCCTGGTTGATTTTGTCCATCATTTCCTGTTTCAAGAACTGCAGCTGGTGAACCCAGGGAGAACTGGAGACATTAACAAGCAGCATCCCCCCCTTAAAAGCATCCGGCCTGGTATTTTCAGCGATCGCCTTTCCCACGGCAGCATCCCACAGCTCCCAGATACGGGTCATCTCATCATCCGAATCCTTCCGGCAGGACCGTAAAACAGAATGAACGATATCGCTGATATGGATGGGACGTTTGTTTTTGACTCTTTTTTCTGCCATAATTGCTGCCGCTTTTCCTGCAGGGCAATCCTGCTGCTGCCATGCGCTTCTATGTTTTTATCCCAACAACAGCTGAACCCGGCACCGCTCCGCGTCCGGCTTTTTCCTTGACTTGAACGCCAAAGTACCTTAGAAAGCAAGTACCTGTCCACAAATAACACCTTTTGGTCTGGAGCGGCGTTTTGCTTTTTTTGAAGCCCCAATCCGCCGCGGCGGACATCCGGTTTCAAAATTACTGCGCCTTGCACTGGACCAAAACCTTCTATTTCGGGATGGGTGCAACCTATAAAATCAGATAAACCAGTAGAAACTTATTTACAAGGTAAAAACTATGAATTGGGATTGGGAAAAACTAAAGAATCAGCAACGGGCGCAGGGTGGCGGCCCCGCACCTCCTCAGATGGATGAAATCGTTACCAAACTGAAAAATATAAAAGTGCCGGGGGGACCGATCGTGATTGTCGTGGTTCTCCTCCTGGCTCTGGCTTCCACCATGTTTTATACCATCGACAAAGACGAAGTCGGGATCGTTCAGCGCTTCGGCAAATTCGTTCGCAAAACCGGTCCGGGCCTCAATTTTAAATGGCCGGCAGGCATTGAATCCATAACGAAGGTAAATGTCAAAAGAGTGGAAACAGCCGAGTTCGGTACCAACGCGTTGCGAAACGATGGGGGATCTCGAATCTCGTCGGTATCGGAAAACTCGAGCGTTTCCCTGATGCTCACCGGCGACCTGAATGTCGCCCTGGTCCCCTGGATCATCCAGTACCGCATCAAAACACCGGAGGATTACCTGTTTAAGGTCAACGATGTGCTGCGCTTGCTGAACGACATGTCGGAAGCGACCATGCGGCTGGTGGTCGGCGACCGCAGCATCAACGAAGTGATCAGCAAACGCAAGGAAATCGCCGACGAAGCCAGTGAAATAATCCAGACTTAACTGGATTATGATTTTTCCGTTATTCACATTGTCACCGTTGAACTGAACAAGACGAATGT
>CAZKYZ010000304.1:0-5002 GCA_964557055.1 uncultured Desulfobacterales bacterium | reverse complement strand
TGCCCGGGTAGCCTTTCCCGTTGCAACGGTTGTGCCGTTGGTGAAACAATAAATTATTTACAATAATAATGGCTGGTTAAATGGATTCCGAGCGAAAATTTGCCAAACCACCGACACTTTATAATAAATATGACAGTATTTCTGTTGAATAAGTCAGTAATGGGTGATAACAGTTAAATATGACAGTTGGGGGTTAAATGAAAATCGATGAGCAAACATTTGCCAGAAATATCACCTTAAAAATTTGTGGCAGCCTGGACAGTGAAAAGGCCCTCTGGCAAAGCCTGATGTATCTGCGGGAATTCATGCCGGTGGTTCGCATTACGTTGCATACGTTTGATCCGGCATCCCGTATGGCGGAGACGGTTGCCTATGCCAACCCCAGTAGCAGTGTCGTGCTCTCCGTCAAAACCGAACTTTCCCCGAAAGCCAGCCGACTGATGATGGACAATATCGGCATCCAGTCTGTTCGGATCGTTCGAAAAACCCTGGCGGATCCCGTACTGGGCCCCATCGCACGGGACCTGAAGCAGTCCGACGCCGAGGGTGTTATCATGAACCTGGTTCTGGATGGCGAACTTCTTGGTTTTCTGGTCATTACCGCGGAAGAGGGCAAAACGATCCAGGAGGAACATACCCGTCTTCTTGCGCTGACCGGGGAACCGTATGCTGTCGCTTTGGCCAACAGTATACGGTTCCGTGAAGTGCTGGATCTGAAAGACCGGCTGGAGGATCAGAACCGCTATTACCAGGGGGAGTTGCGGCGGGTCGTTGGGCAGGAAATCATCGGGATGGAGCAAGGGCTGCAAGGTGTAATGGAACTTGTCCAGCGGGTTGCCCCCCTTTTCAGCCCGGTGCTGTTGCTTGGCGAAACCGGTGTCGGCAAGGAGTTGATCGCCAATGCGATCCACAACAGTTCCGGCAGAGGCCATGAACCGTTCATCAAGGTGAATTGCGGCGCCATCCCGGAAACCCTTATTGACAGTGAGCTTTTTGGTCATGAAAAAGGCGCTTTCACCGGCGCCCTGGCATTGAAAAGAGGGCGTTTTGAACGGGCTAACAGAGGGACGGTTTTTTTGGATGAAATCGGTGAATTGCCCCTGGAAGCCCAGGTTCGGCTGCTTCGGGTTCTCCAGGAGAAAATAATCGAACGGGTTGGGTCCACCCGTTCTATTCATTTGGATATCCGGATTATTGCGGCCACTCATCGGAATTTGGAAGAAATGATCAGCAAGGGCACCTTCCGGGAAGATCTTTATTTCCGGTTGAGCGTGTTTCCCATTCTTATCCCGCCATTGAGAAATCGGGTTGCCGACATCCCTGCACTGGTCAACCATTTTATGTTTAAAAAATCAAGAGAGATGGGGGTGGGCAACATTCCGATCCTGTCAGCAGGCGCAGTGAACAGGCTCATGTCCTATTCCTGGCCCGGGAATGTGCGTGAACTTGAGAATGCTGTTGAACGGGAGTTGATTCTTTGTCAAGGGCAGCCGCTGGCATTTGGCGGTATCCCCAACGGTGCTTCTGTCGAGGCATGCCCGCAAGAGTGCCCGCTGGAGCGGGGTATCGGCACAGTTCTGCACCTGGATACAATTGTTGCTGATCATATCCGCAAGGTCCTGAAACTGTGCAACGGGCGTGTGGAAGGCAACGGTGGTGCTGCTGAAGCTCTCGGCGTCAACCCGGGAACGCTGCGGGCCCGGATGAAAAAATTAGACATTTCCTTTGGCAGAAAGGCATCCCGCTTGTAGGGATTGCCTTGCTTGTTCTTATTCATCCAAACAATTTTCATTAACCATCCGGCTTAGGTTGCGCCGGTAGACATTGGCACACCAGGTTGCCGCGTAAAGGTATCCGTCGTAGACAAGAAGATCAACGACGTTTCGGATGGGGAGGTTGCCGGTAATTTCCTTCCATGTTTTGCCGCCGTCCGGGGAACAGTATACGGATCCCCGGTTGTGCCATATGGGATAGTTTTTGGCAGTTGCAAAAAAAATGATCTTCGGTCTGGCAGGATCTACGGTTACAGCCGTTACGTATTCAAGAGTGGCCTCACCAAGTTCCGGCAATTCCGGCGATATCCTGGAAAAGGTTTTCCCCTCGTTTCGACTGACGTACAAACCATCATCCATCGCTGCCAATACCCTTCCGTCCGGCAGGGAAACGATATCCTGCACACTCCTGCTGGTGATATCCGTACCGGGGGTGCCGTTCGAGCGCTGCCAGCTTTGAGCGCTGTCGTCCGAATGCCAAATTCCATCCCAGTAAAGGCCCGCATAGATCCGACGGGGGTTGCGGGTATCAACTTCCAGGCTTTTGATCAGGCGGTTTTCAGCAGATGTCTTTGAGCCCGGGGATGCCGGCAACCGCTTCCAGTGATTGCCGCCACTTTCAGTCCGATAAAGCCCCTGTTTGTTAAACTGATCAACAGCCAGATAGACGGTTCCAGGATTACCGGGATCTGCAGCCATGGCAACGCGAAAGAGATCATCCATTGTGATGCTCGGCAGCCCGGAGGAGGCTTCCTGCCATTGGGCACCGCCGTCGTCACTTCTAAAAACACGCGGACCCTTGCTGGTGGAAACCCCCGCAAAAATCCGGCCATCCGATGCCGACTCCAGGCTCCAGGCGTGCAGATCTTCATAGGCCGTTTCCACATGCGGCCACCCTGTTTGCCACGTTGTTTCTCTTTTTGAAAAATGAAGCAGACCCACATCCATGTGGGATGTGATCATCTTTTCGGAAGCGGCAAGCAGTCCGGTACAGCAGGTATTCTGGGTGCCTCGCACTTTTTCCTGCCAGGAGCTGCCGCCATCAGTACTGCGCCAGACACCGTACCAGGTTGTATAATAAATTGTGTCGGGATGAAGCGGATCAACGGCGATACTGTAGGGAGATTGCCAGGGGTCGACCCAACTCTGAAAAGGGGCGGCGGCAACATCGAAGCGGTAATCTTCCGGTACCCGGTTTCCCTGCCACGATTTCCCGCCGTCATTCGACCGATAAAAAACCGATGGCCATCCTGCTTGTCCATAGTATATGATAAGGTCGTTCTGCGGAGATACTTTTATAGGAGCAGCGGGTAGAAAACCGGTTTCCAGTTCCGCTATGCCGGATCGAAGGGTTCGCCAATTCGGATTGTTTTTGCTGCTGACGAAAGGTCTTGTGGGAACTCCGGACAGGTAGATCAAATCCCTGCCAATATCGATGTTTTTTAAATCCAGACCCCGGGTCAGCCCTTCGGAAAAAGAATGCCAGGTTTCACCGCAGTCGGTCGTCGTCATTACACCCTGATCACGGATTACCAGGAACGCCCGCCGGCTGTCATAAGGATCGAACATTACGGATGGAAGCTGCTGGCCTGCAAAGTTTTTTGCGACCTGCCAGGTTTGGCCTTTGTCGTCGCTTCGGTAAAGGATACCCGAAAACGCTCCGTTGCCAAGCCCGTCGGTTTCTCCATTTAAACGATGTGCTGCGACAAGAATATGACGACCGTCAGGGCTGATAGTTAGCGGGTGATACCCGACGTGCTTGTAACATCGTATATCGCTGGACAAGAGCTGCCAGGTGTCCCCCCTGTCACGGCTTTGAAAAAGGCCTTCAGGTGTTGCGGCAAGAAGAAACCGGGAATCGGATGGATCAATGACCAATCCGGAGATTTCACGGCTTTTAAGACCCGTATTAATTGGTTGCCAGTGGTCTCCAAAGTCATTGCTGCGGTAAAGCCCGGATACATCGGAACCGATGTAGACGGTGCCTGAAAGGGTCGGGTCAACGGTGACAACCGGAAAAAGTCCACCACCGTTGAATCCAGCAGGTTCCCAGCCGCTTTCGTAAATTTCCGCTCCGGTGGAAACGGCGGGTTGCCAGAAAAAGAGGCCGATCAGGTATACCAGTATCGAGATGCAGGCCTGCCGGGCCAAAATCTTTGGAATGTATCCTGGTTGTTTTTTCTTTCGACGGGTCCTTATGATTTCCATTCGGATATCCTGGATGCAGATAGTGCTGTTATGATTTTACCACCTTGCGAAGCTTTTTGATAACCGACCGATGCCGTTTGCCTTCCAGCCTTTTCGTGATTGACTGTCGCGATGGGCACGATTTTCGGCGTACTTTGGGCGGCTGGATCACCTGGCGGATCATCGCCGCCAGACGATTGCGTACATCCTGCCGATTGCGCGTTTGGAGTCGGAAACGATCGGACCGGATCATCAGAACACCGTTTTCAGAGATCCGTCGACCAGCCAGTTGAATCAGTCTTTTTTTGACATTGTCGGAAAAGGCTTTTGTTTTGCCGACATCAAACCGCAGCAGAACCGCCGTAGCGACCTTGTTGACATGCTGGCCGCCGGGGCCAGATGCGCGTGCAAAGGTTTCCTGAAGTTCTTTCTCATGGATGAATATAGTATCGGTAATGCGGATCATTGTTTGGTAACCGTTATTGCGAAGACCTGAGATTACGCATTGTTTATGTTTGTAAACCAAGTTTTATCGTATTGTTTTTAAGTTGTTATCGACGCATTTTGTGAATTGGCTTACATTGGTTCAAAATTTTGAACTTTTTGAAATAATTCATAACTCTTTAAAATACAACCTTTTTTTGTATTAATTCCCCATTTGATTGTGCCAAGGGTTCAAAATACTGAACCCTTAGCCCGTCTGTTCGATGAAAAAATGCCGGATTGCGCGCCTGTATAGGAAATCGAAAAATAAAAAAACATTTTATCTTTCTGTAATTATTATCATTATATAGTTTTAAAATATATTATTTCAAAAAAACGTGAAATGGCAAGCTATTTGCACTTACCAATGTCACCTGATAAATTTCTTCATCTGTTTTTCACCTTAATGGCTACCTGGTAACCCAGATAGCCGTTTTTTTTGTTGTACCTCTCGTGCGGGCGGTTGTCTGATGAGGACAGGACCTTGGTGTTGTTCCTGTTTATTCATTGCTGAAAAAGATTAATCGTTTGGCCGGCTATTGTCCTCCCGGCGACGGTCA
>CAZKYZ010000303.1:0-5008 GCA_964557055.1 uncultured Desulfobacterales bacterium | reverse complement strand
GCAGCATGCGAAATCGCATGGAATCTCGGTTTGTCAGCGTCATTTCAACCGGCCATCTGAAATCTCCGAGAACGACAGATGTCGCGATGACATAGCGCATTTCACTCTGGCCATCGGAGCTGGTCACGCGTCGCCGATCCATGACATCTGCTACACAGTTAACATAAACGTCCGTTCGAAGTTGCAGTGGATGAATTCTGAACTTCACTTTGAGAATCCCGTCTTCCTCAAACGATTTCAGCCCAAAGGTGTACAGGGCAGATGTTCGAGCGCCCGTGTCGATCTTGGCTTTTATAGCCCGAATACCCAGGTCGGGCATTGACAACCATTCCCGCCATCCGATGATGGTTTTGTTCTGCTTCATACTGTCAGCCTCTTCGATAGCGTGGCTTTCGACCTCCCTGCCCCCTCAGCAAGATACACGTACACGACCAAACACCAGAACCCGTTGACGAGTACCAGTATGAGGGCCGCTGTAATTTTTAAAAAATCCACTGTCCATGCGTTCATTGTTATCCAGCCTTTTACCGAAGTCTTTCAGCCCGATCATTATCTGTTGGTTATAGAAAGCCGAAAGCACTTGCCATACCTGCTCTTCGCTTGGTTCAATTGCCCCGAATACTCAATAACGGAATCGGGCTGTCTTTAAACATCTTTTGCGCGCATGATCCGAGGATGATATCCATTACGTTCGACCTTACTTTTGCGCTCATCCAGAAGTTCGTCTACGTAATCTTTTTATTGAAAATTCGGGAACCCGAGCCGCATCCATATTCAGTATATCAATATTTCTTTGTGTTGTATATGTGGGTGAACATAAGCTTCGCACCCACATCCTTGGCCAGTTTCGCGGCATATGCAGCTGCAGCAAGGGAATCTTTGGAAAAATCGATGGCAACCATGATTTTGTTTATCGTTTTCATTTTACATCTCCTCGCGGCGTTCAGATTTTCTTATATTCTTTAGAAATGGTTGCCCTTGAGCTCCCTTTAAAAGCACTATATGTCACTGTTATGCTTGACAGATGGTACAATTTCTATCTAAGCCTTACCACAACCCAATATATAATGAAAGTGATTCATTTTGCGCAAAGCCAGTCCGCCCGGTATATAGGCGTTGTCAACTAAAGCAGTTTCGGGACGTTAATCTGGCAAACGATATAAAACCCTTTGATCCATTATTGACATATCCATCGAGGTCAGTCATTGAAATATGACCGATCTTTTGTGGGTGCACCCCGGGCATGGGTGCTTCGAACAAAAAGGGACGCCAGCATCAGGCTTGCACCGCCGTGCTCATATGACCCCTTTCGTATTTTTATGAACTTATAAGTCAGGAGAATCCATGAAAAAAATGTCTTTTTATATGCCTCACTGCACGATCAAGAGGCTCTCTTGTGCGGTCGGATTTGCACTGCTGATTTCCTTAACCGTGTCGGTTGGATGTTTGCATGCCGGCCAAGAAGATCAGACCCATTCAAAAGTGATCTCCGTCAGCATCGATGATGTAAAAAAGCACATGGAAACCGTGGGCCAGCGTCTGGCAGCCGCCCGACAGGCCGAAACCCAATCTCTCACGCAAAAGAACGGAACACCGTTTGAAAAACTATCGGAAAATACAGAAAAACTGGAAGCCATCCAGGCGGTATTGGAACGATTGATAAACGCATTGCACATACAGCAGTCTCAAATCGAGAATATATCGGTTTTAACTGAAAAATTGCGCCAGCAGGAAACCGATATCCGTAGTAAATCCCCCTATAATCTCAGTTTTTACGATGAGCATCTTGAAAAACAGGCCATCGTCTCCGAACAGACATCCGCATCAAAAATGGCCGCTAATCTGTCCAAAAAAACCATGGAAGCACTCACGGAACAGATCAAGGTCGTTGAAAAAAACTGGCGCAGTCTGAATGAACAGCTGAACAAATCCTCGGACGCAGACGAACATGCGCTGAAGCGGCACGAGATGACGATGCAGGAACTGGAAGAGGAGTATCTTCGCGCCCTGCTGCAGTATGAAACCGTCAACCTGGAAAACACCTCGCACCAAGTCACCTTACAGGAACAGGCGTCGGAGAGCACCCGTCGCAATGTCGAGTGGATAGCACAAAACTTGCAGTATGACAAAACGGATCTTGCAAAACAGATTGCGGCCATCCAGGAAAAACAGAAAGAGTATGAACTGAAACTCGAGCCGTTGATTCTACGCAGTGAAAAAGCCGATGCGTCCCTGCAATCGATCCGCAAGAGCATCTCTGCGGCCGCTGAAGGGTCGCAAACAGACGTCCTGGAGGCTAAGGCTGCCGCCCGGCAAGCCTGGTTCGAAACCCATCAGGTCACCCTGGAAATAACCGGGGCCATGCTTCAACTCCTGCTGGAACAGAAAAACCTCTGGCAGATACGCTACCGATTGTTAAAAGAAAACTTCGAGCCGGCAGATCGGGAGACAGACAGACTCCGTATCCAGGAGTTGTTACAGGAGTGGTTCAAACGCATCAGCCTCGAACAACAGCATATCAATGCCATCCGTTCACGAATTGCAGCTCTTGACCGGCAGATCGACGATGACACCCTGGCAGACGTCATTGAACAACAGCTGAAAAGCGAAGTGGACGCCCTTCGTCAACTATATGAAGAACGGTCGGCATATACATCCCTGCTGCTGGCGAACCAGCAGCTCGCCCGGCGCACCATGGCAGAGCTGGCTCCCAAGACCGAGCTTGTCGGCTTTACGCAAAAAATCCTGAGCTGGTATCACCATATCAATGATATCTGGGAGGTCGAGATCTGGGTGATCGACAACAACCCGGTTACCGTCAGGGAAATTGCGGTGGCCCTGTTTGTGTTGATCGTGGGTCTTGCAATTGCCAAAATCCTGTTGCGGGCATTGATGAAAAGACTCTTTGCAATCACCAACATCAAACAGACGACAGCGGCAACGATTCAAAAAATAATCACTTACTTCACATATCTGCTGGTTGCCCTGTTCGCCATGCGGATGGTCAACATCCCGCTTGCCGCGTTTGCTTTTCTGGGCGGCGCTATCGCCATCGGGTTGGGTTTCGGCGCCCAGAATCTGATCAACAATTTTATCAGCGGGTTTATCATGCTGGCGGAAAGGCCCATCAGTCTCAGCGACTTGATCGAAATCGAGGGCGTCGTGGGCCAGGTCGAGGAAATCGGCGCCAGATGCACGCGTATCCGGACAGGTGAAAATATTCACATCCTGGTACCCAACAGCACCTTTCTTGAAAAAAACATCACCAACTGGACCCTCTCAGACCACAAAATCCGAACCAATGTGAGGGTTGGCGTGATCTACGGCTCACCGGTCCCGGAAACCCGACGCCTGCTGCTCAAAGCGGTCCAGGAAAACGACAGGGTGATCAAAACACCGGAACCTTTTGTGCTTTTTCAGGATTTTGGAGACAATGCACTTATTTTCGACGTCTTTTTCTGGATTCAGGTCAACAAAATCATCGAGCGGCGAACCATTGAAAGCAGTGTGCGCTTCAGCATCGACGACCTGTTTCGAAAAGCCGGGCTCGTTATCGCGTTTCCGCAACAGGATGTTCACCTGGATACGCAGAAACCGCTTGAGCTGAAATGGGTCAATGGCGCTAGCCCCGACACCGTATCGGGTGACGCAACTTCCAAAACCCTATAAATTGAAGAACCTCGCGGCATGCGAAGCACTGCCGTAAGGCAGAACCTACGGGGAATGCGCTCGCTGTTACGGTTCAGGTATTACCACCTAAAAAGCACACCGCCGGTAACCAGAATGGCCTCTTGATCATAAAAGTCGATGTTTGAGTTGGTGTAAGCGTAAGCGGCCTCAACATAGAAGTTCATCGGATTGCTGCCCAACAGACTCCAGCCCCAGGGATTTTTGTAAAGTATCTGGCCCTGGAGACCGTAATTGTCATCATTCTGGGTTTTATTATAGATCGGATTTTTCTTGGCATTATCCCCCGCTCCGATGGAACCGTTTAGCACCAGGGAGATTGGATCACCCGAAAAACTGTAAGTAAGCTGAAAACCGTAGGCTTTGCCGGCCATTGCGTCGCCTTCGGCTTCGTCCCTGGAGAAAATAAATGCCGGCGCCAACCGGTGCCCTTTTGCCAAGTTAAAGCGGTACAGCACTTCCAGGTTATATAGATCACCGTTCCGATCCAAAACATCTCTTTCATCGAAAGACAGCCCAAGATCGTCGCCGCTTTCTTCACTACCGATTTTGACCTTGCGAGCGGTGAACTGCAGCTGAAAATTACTGCCGAAAATTTGATCCCAGGCCAGGCGACCGCCATAGGATGAGCGGCTGGTTTCATTCCGGTTCTTGTCGACCACATAGGGGTTTTTCCAGACCTTGGCCGGTATTCCGCTGAACAGAAAACCTCCCTGCAGCAGACCGAAGCGGCCGATCTCCTGTTTGACTCCAAGCTGCTGGACGTAATCGAATCGAACCAGGTCTGTCAGGTCAGTTCCCAGAAACAGCTGGGTGCGGGTACTGCCGAAGGTGTACGCCACAGAGAAGGGCGCCAATGCGATGCCGTTGGATTCGGCATCCGGAGAATCGTTCAGCGAATCGGTCTTTTTTTCCGATAAATCATAGCGCAAAAAGCTTGCCACCATATTGCTTTTGAAACGCAAATAGCCTACGCCGGGCCGAATAAATCCGCTGAAACCCGATTCCTGCGGGACGGGCTCCAGAGCGGCCGCAAAATTGACCCCGGCCAGCAGCACTGCAATGGAAACAAAAATGGTTAATAGCCTGGTGTGTTTCATCTTTTCCTCCAGTGTTTGAGTGGGGTTGCATCCTCTGGAACGGACAGTTTAATCGAGCCTATTTGGAAAGCCCGAGTTACCATTAAGCCAGCATCTTTGTGGGAGCAGGTTTACAGCCGCGAAATTTGATCTCACGGCTGCAAACCGCTCCCACAGTCCATAACATTTGTACCTAGGTTGAACTGTTCAAATGGATTATATCCATTGCCGGATCAATCAGG
>CAZKYZ010000302.1:0-5020 GCA_964557055.1 uncultured Desulfobacterales bacterium | reverse complement strand
AATTAAATATGGATCCCCAATACATGGAACAAAAAATTTTCAGCCTACCTTCTGCGTAAAGAACTGTTGACCGCCAATTGAAAAATCTTTACAATATCTTGGTTCAACAGCCCAGAATAACAGACCTTTTACCAAGGGAAAATTCATGACGCTTTTCCGACGTTCCCGGTTTCTGACACTCTTGTACCAGCCATACAAATGGCTTTTTTTTATCCCCTTTTTCGGAATATTCACGGTAATTATGGGCAGTCTGGCTTCCCTGCTGTCCGTGGTGGTCAACCCCCGTTTCGGCAGCCTGGTCGGGGGCGTGTACTGGGCCCGCGGGAACAGTTTTTTAACTCCCATGTTCGTTTCCGTTTACGGCCGGGAGAACATCGATCCCCGTCAGTCTTATGTGATTGTTTCCAACCATCAAAGCCAGTATGATATTTTCGTTCTGTATGGCTGGCTGGGCATCGATTTTAAATGGGTTATGAAGCAGGAATTGCGCAATGTCCCCGCCCTCGGGTGGGCCTGCGAAAAGGTCGGCCATATTTTCATCGACCGTTCCAATACGGAAAAAGCCCTGGCCTCCATCAATGCCGCCCGCAAAAAAATTATCAACGGAACATCCGTTGTTTTTTTCCCGGAAGGCACCCGCAGCATGGACGGAAAAATGATCCCGTTTAAAAAAGGCGCCTTTAAATTCGCCATTCAGATGGGACTTCCCATTCTTCCCGTCAGCGTGTGCGGAACCAAAGAAATCCTTCCGGCAGGCACCTTAGATGCGCTTCCCGGAAAAGCAAAACTGATCATCCACCCTCCCGTTTCCATAAAAGGTTTTTCAAACGAAACCGCTGCAGATCTGCTGGTCAAGGTGCGGGGTATCATTCAGTCCGGTCTGGATCCATAACATAAGAGAAAACCATCGTCGAAAAAAATCAAATTTCGGGTGGAGCGGGTATAATTCCCTTCAGAAACATCTCCGTCAATGCCGGGTCGATATCGTGTTCGAAAACATCACCATTCGAAGACACGCCCCGGATCCGTCCATCATAAAAAAATGCCCCCAGCAGCTGCATTCCACTGCTGATTCGGTCCTGCGGTGATCCTGTGTGGTTTTCCAGGGTGCTGCCAACTGGACGGAAAAGTGGCAAGGAAAAATCGTTTGCGGTGAGGTGCTTTATAAAATTAAGGATCCGGCCGAGGCGCAGGAGAGTTACCGACTGACGACGGCTGGTGGTATCCGAAATGGGGATGGCGCTGCTGCGCATGAGGGCGAACGAACCGGGAAGTAGACGACTTTGCAAGGATCTTTCATAATCCACGCTGCCCGGCGCCGGGTAGAACACGGAGACTCCCGCAATCGTCGGCAGAGACGACAGAAACAACAGGTCTGCGACGCTGTCCACAGCCGTCTGCCCGGGAGCGCCAACGATAATATAGCCCACCGTATCCAATCCGATAGCCGCAGAATACCGGATGGCTTCATGAAAAGCCTGGCGCACATCCGTCCGCTGAAACCGTTTCAGCTGACTTCTGGAAATCGTTCCCAAAGAAAGATTCAGCGCCCGGAATCCGGCCCGTTGCATGGCATCGATAATCTCCGGGTCTAGTGATGCTGGATAGAGCCCGTTCATGGCTCTTAATTCAAGGCGATTATCCGGGAATTTTTCAGAAAGTTGCGCCATAAGGCCCAAAAACCAGCTTTTGTCGAGCGTCAGATGCTCATCCTCGAAGTCAATGAAGCCAGCGCTATGACCCCGAACAGCGGCATCAATTTCATCAACAACCGATGATACACTTCTTCGACGATAAGGAGGGCCGGAAGATCCCAGCACGCAGTAGGTACACCGCAACGGACACCCCCGGCTGGCGGTGATCATCCAACTGCCGCTCCCTTTTTTACGATAATAGCGGTTGTTGATCAGCTCCATGGCGGGTAGAGCCAAACTGTCCAGATTCTTTACGGCAACCGGTTCTGAAATTCTGAAGCTGCCGTCTTTTTTGCGGTAACCAATCCCCGGAACATCATCAATTTTCCGGCCTTCTTTCAAAGCCGCCGCCAGTATCGGCATGGATACCTCTCCCTCCCCCCGAAGAACGTAATCCACGGCGTCTGATGTCAACACTTCTTCCGGCAAAGCGGTCGGATGATGCCCCCCCATAACAATTTTACAGGCCGGCAGCTGTTCCTTAACCATTTCGGCTGCTTTGCGGGCTTCCTGGAAATAGGGTGTAAAGAGTGATGATATCCCGACCAGAAAGGCACCGGAATCGCGGGCTACGTTTCCAAGATGCTGATAGCTGTACCCAAAATGTTTGAACCGGTGGAAAAGGGCAAAAGGAGACAGGTCTTGCCGGCCGTAGTATGGCGCAAGGTAGCTCATTTCCGGCGGAACGGGTAGATCCCGGGTACGGCTGGTTGCCATGGCGTCAAAAATCTCTATGCTAAAACCGGCGGCTTGAAGAGCGGCGGCGATGCCGGCCAGGCCATAGGGAATCGTTCTTTTAACGGTGAGGTAAAAGTCCCTTACAGGCGGCTGAATCAGGAGAATGTCGACCATGGGTTGTTAGGCTGCTTAATGAAAAGGGTTCCCGGGGACAGGGGTTCGGGGGTTCGCGTAAAACCTGAAAACCAACCCCCACCATTAAAGATAAGAAGCATAAAAAGCAAATTTTCCCCGCAGGGGCGCAGAGACGCAGAGGAATACCAAAAAAAATTTCGGGAAAATCCGTGTCTATTGGTGTGCCTCTGTGGCGAATTAAATTTTTTGGGTATTCGGAATTTACCAATTAACAAAATCACAATCTTAAATCCAAAATGTTTTTTCACCTTAGCGAGAGATTTGGTTTTCTTCATGCACCTATCAATGACCCCTGTGTTCTTTCTGTCCATATCCTTCCACATTGGTCTGTGGCAAAGTTGCCGTTATGCTTTTTTTTTTACTCCGGGCCGGGAAGCTCCGGTGGCAGGGCCGGCCGCACCTTGATCAGCTGTTCTTTGCGAATCTGGACCGTACCCGGTTTCGCACCTCTGGGTTTGGTGACAAACCTGGCTTTGGTACACGAAACGGGGACGATTCCTCCCTGGCGGGCTTTGCTGTGATAGGCGGCGACCGCGGCAGCCGTTTTGAGGACATCGCGTTGGGGTTCCAACCCGTTTTCGGATTGAAGCACGACATGGCTGCCGGACATACCGCGCACGTGAAACCAGTAATCATTAGGCCCGGCTGTTTTCAGGCTCAGGTGATCATTGTCCCGATCCGTTTTTCCCGCCAGAATGATAAAACCGTCCGGCAATCGATACCGGAAGCAAGACGGTTCGGGTTTGCAATCGTTCTCAGAAGGTTGGCTTTTGTTCGGCATTGGACGACACATCCTCCCTGTTTTTTTTCGGCATGCAGCAGGCAATCATGTTTTCACTTTTATACATGTCGCCTCCCCGGCAGACATTGCAGCGATCGTCGCTGCACCTCTGGCAGTTGTAACAGTCTCTGCAGCGATGTTTCTTGGATTCGGCGGACTGCTTCTCGGGAACATACACTTTCCCCGGCAAACCCGCTATGGTTTCAAACGGCATGGCGCCCTTTCCGAAAACCGTTGCGGCTACCGATGAACCATCGGCTTGCCCGATTTCCATATCCTGCATTCTTGAACCTACCCAATACTATAGGACCGAATCGCCCCGGAGACAAGTCGCAAAGCCAACAAATAAGAGGCCACGCCTCCCGGCACGGCCTCTTATTTTCAGGAATCAGATTATCAGGTTTATATTCTTTACAGGAGAGGGAAAGCGATATGAACGATTCGGTTCAGGCATTCATTTTACGGTCCCACTCGAATTCACGGGCAGTAACGGTATCCTCCATCCTGCGAATCCGGCGCTCGATGCTGTCGTAGCGACGCTTCATTTGCCTCACCGCCCCTTCTTTGGAGTGAACGTAATTGTCGTAAAAATCCTGCTCGTCACTGTTGTGTATAGGCCTTACCGGTTCCGGTTTCATGAGCAGGGACGCCAGGATATAGATACCGGCCAGGGGCCAGATGCCGCTGATCAGCAGGATGATTACGAAAATCATCCGCACCCAGAAGACACTGAAATTGAAATAATCGGCCAGCCCCCGGCATACACCGAAAATAACGCCCTTGCGTGACCGATAAAGGCCCCTGTCGCGGCGATGACTAAATCTTTTCATGATTTCTTTTCCTTTCCGCCGTCCATCAGAATGGTCTCCAAGGATTCCACCCGCTTTTCCATGCGGGCCAGTCCCTGGTAAATTTCCTGGATCATCCGGGCTTCTTCCGTCGACCGCTCCTTGCCTTCCCTGGAAACATCCCCATGCTTCAACCGGATCGCCATCAGGATGGTTCCGCCGACAATGGCTAACGCCAGCAGTATGCTTCCGAAGACAATGGCAACAATAAAAACAGTGGGCATGGTTTTTCCTTCTGGTTATCTTCAGGTTACGATGGTTGCATTCAATCAACCGGGCAACATGCACATCCGGGGGTAACCACGTTATCAATACGACAGTAACCGGATACGGTATGGTTCCGCCGGAAGTCCCGGTAGAATCCATACGGAACTTAATCTAGTTCACGGTTTTCCGCAAGATCGTCTTTTTGCCCGATTCGGGCTGTTTTCAAGTCCGCCAGTTCTTTTTCGACACTGGTATCTTTTGCCATCTCGTCGAAGGCTTCTTCCAGGGAAGGTTTTTTGCCGAAATTGACCAGATCCGCCTCCGCCTCCATCCTGTCGATACGATTTTCGAGCTCCTCGAATTTGGCAATTGTTTCATAATTGTCTACCCGGCGGATCTCTTCCTGGGCCCGCCGTTTCTGTTCAGCGTGCACATGCCGATGAACCAGCAGGCGCTGTTTCTCACGGGCACTGGCAAGCTTGTCTTCCAGCTGCCGGATATCATCCTGATACTGTTTTATAATCGTGCTGTGGCCGGCCGACTCATTTTCCAGGGAATCGGCCATTTCAACAAATCGACGCTTTTCCAGTAGGGCTTCCCGGGCCAGGTCGTCGCGT
>CAZKYZ010000301.1:0-5065 GCA_964557055.1 uncultured Desulfobacterales bacterium | reverse complement strand
CTTCCGGCCGGGCTGTCGCCAGGGTTTTTTATTGCAATGCGCAGCAGATCGTATTTGCCACAGGCGATTCCCAGGTCCATGCGTACGATGTTTCCGGGATTGGCCGATTGCAGACGCTCTCCCTGATCATTGCGGATGTTTCCGGCCAGCGCTGATCGGGTTGGTCCTTTGCGCTGCAGGATCTCCACCGGTTCATCGGAGAGAATTTTATTACGAATTTCCACCAGCACCCCGGTTCCGTCGGAATCTGTAAGGACCTTGCCCACGAACTGGTGAGATCCGCAAAAACGGTGATGATCATATTCGGGAATCGTTTCATGGGGGTCCCCGTAGTAAAACCCGGTGCAGTACCCCCGATGATTGATACGGGCCAATTCCTGCAGCCATTCCGGACGAACGTGAAAGTTATCAGGGGATTCCATCCAGTGGTCGAGGGCCTCTCGATAGACCTTCACCACGGAAGCGGCATAATGGATCCCTTTCATACGGCCTTCAATTTTGAGCGAACAGATTCCAGCTTTGGCCATATCCGGCAGATGCGTGAGCATGCAGAGGTCTCTGGAGTTGAAGATATAGGTTCCCCGTGTATCTTCCGCAACAGGGTAGTATTGCCCGGGTCTCTTTTCTTCCATTACGCTATAGTTGAACCGGCAAGGATGACAGCACATTCCCCGGTTGCCCTCGCGTTTTTCCATAAAAGAGGAGAGCAGGCAACGGCCGGAATAGGAAATGCACATTGCACCGTGCACAAAAGCCTCGATCTCAAGGGATGTATGCCCGGAAATGGTTTCAATCTCGGATAGTGTGAGTTCCCGTGCCAGGTTGACCCGGCTGGCCCCCATGCGTTCCCAGAAGGCGGTCGCCCGCAGATTGGTGGTATTGGCCTGGGTGCTGATATGGATCGGGATGTGGGGAATGATTTTTTGTGCTTCTGAAAAAATCCCGGGGTCGGCCACAATGACGGCGTCCGGTCCGATGTCGCCCAGTTTGGCGAGAAAGCTTGAAATGGCCTCCTGTTCTTCGTTGCGTGAATAGATGTTGCAGGCAACATACATACGCACCCCTTTTGCCCGGCAAAAAGTCCGTGCTTCTTTCAGTTCCTCCAATGAAAAATTACCGGAGAAATTGCGAAGGCTGAAATTTATACCGGCGAGGTAGACAGCGTCGGCGCCGTAATGGACGACGATTTCCAGCTTTTCGAAGTTGCCCGCGGGTGCCAGCAGTTCAATACGGTGTCTGGTCGGTTTCATTTCAACAGAGCTTTGACAACATCCGAAAGGCTTTTTTGCCAGGGACGCTGAAGGATGCCGAACGTCTCCATGATCTTCCCGCAGTCAAGAGCGGAAAACGCCGGTCTTTGGGCGGCGGTTGGATACTGGGCAGTGGCGATCGGAGTGATTTGCGGTACTTTTGGATAACCGTAGGCTGCCGCAAATTGGAATATGGCAACGGCAAACGCATACCAGGATGTTATACCGCTGCCGCAGTAGTGGTAGGTCCCCCACAGAGAACGACCTTTTTGAAACACAGCGTGTGAAACGGTATGAATGACCTGGGCAAGATCCGTCACCGAAGTCGGGCATCCCCGCTGGTCCGCCACAACCTTGATGCGGTTTTTTGCCCTCCCCACCTGCAGCATGGTTTTTACAAAATTTTTACCGGTGGCCGAGTAGAGCCAGGATGTTCTGATGATGATATGTTTTTCCCAGGATGCCCGCAGGGCGGATTCCCCAGCGGCTTTGCTTTTTGCGTAAACGCCGATGGGATGGCAGCAATCTTTTTCCGTGTAGGGCCGATCCGATTTTCCGTCAAAAACATAGTCCGTCGATATATGCACCAGAGGAATTCCCAGGTCCCGGCACACGTTTGCCAGGTTTTCGGGACCGTCCCGATTAACGCTAAACGCCGATTTATGGTCGGATTCAGCCCGGTCGACGTCGGTGTATCCGGCCGCGTTGACGATGATATCCGGTTTGAAATGCCGGCCGGCTGCCTGGATGTGATCCGGCCGGGTGATGTCCAGCTTTGGAAGGTCCATGGCGAGGACCTCGTCACCCCGGGAGGCAGCCCTATTTACAACGGCTTTGCCCAGCTGTCCGTCGGCTCCGGTCACCAGAATTTTCATGGACAATTCTCATGTCCGGGCAGCTTGTCGCAGGCTACCATCGACAGTGCGGGCAGTTTACAATCTTTTTCGGAAACAATCGGATCGGCGGCCGGCCAGGCAATGCCGAGGTTTTTATCGTTCCAAAGGATTCCGCCTTCGTCAGCGGGATCATAGAAATCGGAGCATTTGTACTGAAGCAGGGCACTCTCGCTGAGAACACAAAACCCGTGGGCAAAACCTTCGGAGATGAACAGCTGCTTCTTGTTTTCCGACGAAAGATGGAAGCTTTTCCATTTGGTGAAGGTGGTCGACCAGGGGCGCAGGTCGACCACAACATCATATACATCACCGGACAACACCTGGATCAGTTTTGCCTGTGGCCTGGTCACCTGGTAATGAAGCCCCCGCAAAGTGTTCTGAACGGAGTGGGAAATGTTGTCCTGAACAAACTCGGCTTTCAGGCCGGCTTCCCGGTAGCGGAGCCGGGAATATGTTTCCATAAAAAATCCCCTGTTGTCGGCGAAGATTTCCGGTTCGATGATGAATATGCCTTCTAACGCTGTGGGCAGGATTTGCATGACGTCACCTTTTTTGGTTCTTCTCCCAATTAGTTGGGAGAAAGGGTTCCAGGGGTCAGGGATTCAAGGGTCCAAGGGTTAAAAAAATCAGGATCTTAAAGGCCAAGGAGTTGAGGGTTTAAGGTTTTTAATATGAATCACAACGACTTGTAGCAAAGATGATTAACTTTACAACCTGAACCAAAACCTGGAAACACCTGCCATCAATGATGCAGTAAACTTTCTGCAGCGCTTTAGCATTTCACTTGAACCCCAGAATCCTTGGCCCCTCGAACCCTTATTCTGATCAACTCTTTTGGAGATGGTCCCCTTTTTTTAAGTGAACCCTTGGCAGGATCGCTTATGGAATACCGGATTTTAAACCGGGAGCATTATGGTGAAGCGTGTTCCTCCCCCGGATCGATTTTCCGCTGTAATTTTGCCGCCATGTTCCGATAGTATTTGTCGGCACACGGGGAGGCCGATACCGGCCCCATTTTCTTGTTTACGGGAATAAAACAGTTTGAATATCGATTCCGGCTCATCGTCCGAAAGGCCGGGCCCTCTGTCCTGGAGAAGGACCTGAATAAAATCTCCGTTCGATTTCGTTGCGATCTCGATAGCTCCCCCCGTTTTCGTGCCCGTGAATGGTTTTGTGCCGCTGTAGACGCCGTTGAATGCATCCACGGAATTGTTAATCAGGTGGAGCAGGATCTGTTCCAGTTGACGGGGTGATGCCTTGATCTGGGGCAGTTCGGGATCGCTGTCAAAAGAAATGCGGCATTTGTTTTTTTTCAGATAGTTCGTGATAACCGCGATGGTTCCGGTAATGACATCATTTACGTTTACGCTGTGCCGAATACCGTAATCCGGCCGGTTTACTTCCATGAGATTTTTAGTGGTGGATCGGATGACCTCAAAGGCACCGCTGAGCAGGGCAAGATTTTCCAGCAGTTCCCGGTCACCGGCCCAGGTACGTTTCATATGACTCAGCGTGGACGTCACCGCCTGCAACGGCGAATTGATTTCGTTGGCGATGATGGAAGACAGTTGCCCGGCAGACGACAGGCGCTCCGACAGTACGATGCGCTGCAGGAATTCGTATCTTTCAGTCACGTCGCTGATGATCAGGATGGAGGATGAAGACTCGCCGCGAAGGGGTATTTTGTTGATCAGAATTTGACGTTTGGCGATGTGAATCGTCGATATTTTTCCGATTTCAGCCGGTTCGCTTCCATTATCGGCAAGTATCTGTGCGATGCCGGTTTGAGCTGATTTTTCAAAAAAAGCAGCCGGTTCTTTCCCCAGCATTTTTTCCTCTGGAAGGCCGAACAGGGAAAGGGCCGCTTGATTCAGATAAACAATCCTGCCGGCATATATTTCGATGACGCCATCGGACATACTGGACAGGACCGTCTCAAGGTGACGGTTAATGGCAAGGAGCTCTTTGGTAATCTGCCGGGGGGATATTTCTTCTTCCTCGCCTGTTTCTTTTTCCAGCGGTTGCAACAAAATATTTTTCCAATTTTTTCGGGGCTCGTCGACGACTTCCAGAATTTTGGGCCCCATTCGCTGAAAGCTTTCTTTCGGAATGTATCCGTCCGCCTGCAGGTCGGAGAAATTGGATCGGAGCTCCGCCACGGCGGAAGATACGATCACCACTTGTGATGATGCCAGTCGATCGACGTTTTTAATGATTTTACAGAGACGGACGCCGTCCACGTTGGGCATGAACACATCCAGGAAAATAATGTCCGGTGTAAAATCGTCCAGTACCGAAAGAGCCGATATACCGTCTTCGGCTGTTTTTACGGTATGTCCTCTTTTGGTCAGAAGCGTGGTGATGAATTTGAGGATGAGGCGATTGTCATCGACAACTAAGATACGTTTGTTCATTGTTGTTCCTGCGTTACGAGAACAGACTCCCAGCCAAAGGCGTCTGCGATTCGCGGTTTATAATTGAAACAGGCCTAAACATGAAAGGGTCGGTGGCCTGAGTCATATAGCAAGGTCGCCCAAAAAACAACCCAAACTGAGTATTTACCATTTGGGAATTGGTTGAAATCAGCAGCAAACAATAAAATCGCCCCATTCAGGTGTAATTTTGTTAGTTTGTGTCCGTCCGCAAATGGTAGATTTTGGTTCGGAGACGGCCTGAGCGATTGTAAACCGGAGGCGCCGCGAAGCAAGTGCCTGTTGTGGTGCATAGCGAGCTATGTTGAATAAATCCTGACTGGCTAGGCCATTACTGCAAAAGAGCGAAAACGCAGCTCCGGGCCAAAAGATGCCATAAGTGTCCGTCCACAAACGGTAGATTTTGGTTTGGAGACGGCCTGAGCGATTTTGAAACCGGAGGCGCCGCGAAGCAAGTGCCTGTTGTGGTGCATAGCGAGCTATGTTG
>CAZKYZ010000300.1:0-5065 GCA_964557055.1 uncultured Desulfobacterales bacterium | reverse complement strand
TCGGTTCATTTGTATTTTTTCCGGATAAAAACGGCGCTAAAAACCCTCCCGGGTTTATCCTGCCGGTACGGCGCTTATTTTTGGCTGGGGAAGAAAACGCCGCCCCAGTCCTCCGGCGGTGGCAGATCCCGGTATTCCATGCAGCGGCGCAGCATTACCAGGGACGGGCCGTCCTCCGGCCGCATGGTTGAAGCCTGCTTGAACTTGTCTATCGCCGTGTCCCATCTCCGTTCGCGGTAGGCTTCCAATCCTGCGGCGTACACCTGTTGCAGCACTTTAAAAGAATCCGCCCCGGGGCTGTCTGCAGATGCCATCAGTTCGTATACGGACACCGCCCTGGTTTTGCCTTTCACCGCTACCCGGTCGATTTCCCGGAGCATCAAATCGCCCGCCACCATACGGAAAGTGTTCTCTCCTATCAATATGCGGGTGCCATATAGTTTATTGAGGCTCTCCAACCGAGACCCCAGATTGACTTCGTCCCCCAGAACACCATACGAAAACCGGTATGAAGACCCAAGGTTGCCCACCAGCATGGGCCCTGAATTGATACCCGTCCGGGCTTCCAATTGCGGTTTTCCGACCTGCCGCCATGTCCGGTTCAGCGCTGCCAGGCGTGCCTGCATCGCCATGGCGGCGGCACAGGCATTGCGGGCGTGGTCCGGCCGATAAAGCGGAGCACCGAAAATGGCCATCAATTCGTCCCCCACATATTCCTTCAACATGCCGTGATTCGCAAATACCTGTTCGGTCATGGCTTCGAAATAGTCGCTCAGCAGAGAGACCATTTCACGAGGAGCCAGGCGTTCTGAGTGGGTTGTAAAACCTTTCAGGTCACAAAACAATACCGTCAACTCTCTTTCTTCACCACCCAGCTGCAGCTTGCCGGGGTCTTTCAGCATTTCGGTGATCACCGCTGCAGGGGCATAACGGCCAAAGGCGGACCGGATTTTTTTTCGTTCCAGCTCCTCGCCGATATAACGATGCACCGTCACTACCGTGTAGACCAGTACTAAAGCGAGAAGCGGATATACCATGTTCAGCCAAAGCCCCCGGGCGGTAAAAAACCAGCGGGCGATGAAAATATGCGCAAGCAGGAACAGCAGCGCAAACAGAATGCTGCGTAGCGCGTTCATACGCGCGGCAACCCACCCGGTCAACACCCCCAGGATCAGAATGCCGGCCAGGTCATACACCCGGGCCCACTTCGGCCGGATCAGGAAATCCTGTTTGAGGATATTGTCGATCACGGTTGCATGGACTTCAAGCCCCGGATACGTGCCCCTTGAAGAATACGGCGTAAGGGCTGCATTGAACGTCCCCAGCGCAGTGGTGCCCAACAAAACGATCTTATCCGTAAAAATCCCCTTGTCAAAGTGCCCGTGCAGGATATCCGTTGCACTGACTTTTGGAAACGTCCCTTCCGGTCCGATAAAGTTGATGAACAGCTGACCACATTCATCTGTGGGAATCTCCCGGTTTCCCATCCGGATTCCGGTAATACCGTGGGCGGCCGCTGTTACCATAAGGGGCGGCTGATCCAGGAATTGCCAGACTGCCTGAACGGGCAGCGCCGGGTAAAGATTTTCTCCGGATCGAATGACAAGCGGCATCCAGCGTACAACACCGTCGCGATCGGCATTCATGTTAAAATGTCCGGCGTAAGGCGTCGCCCGGGTCAAACGATCATAATTGCTTTCGGGAAAAATTCCGTCGGGAACCGAAAGGTATTCGATCTCCTGGTGCTGTGAGGTGAATTTCACAAAAGGATATTTGGACGGCCGGATACCGTCGAATCTTCTTTCGATATCTTCCGGGGTAGGTAAATATCCGTTTTCTCCGATCCCTGTTTGAAACCAGTAGCCAAGAACGATTAATGCAACAGATTTTTCCACGGCTTCGGCCAGAAGACGGTCACCGTCGAAATAGTCGCCGGCCCGGGACAGTTCTTCATCCAGGCGGTCCGGGTTATCGGTGATGCCAGCCAGGGAAAACCGCAGCCGGCTCAACAGGGGATCAAGGCAACCGCTTTCCGGTTCATTGAAGCTGATACCGAAACCGACTACTTTGGCGCCCGCCTCGGAAAGCCGATCCAACAGGACGGCTACCTTGGAACGCGGCCAGGGCCAACGACCCTCGGCATTCAAACTTTTTTCATCGATAGCGGCAAGAACAATGTCTGTTGAAGGCGGCGCGGGCACTCTGGACTGAAAGCGCAGGTCAACCGTTTTTAATTCCATTAGATCGAAAAACGGAAAGTGAAACAGATAGAGCAGCAGAACCAGGAAAAGACACCCCGCCGTCAGGAAAAAGGAATTGATTGGCAGTGGCCGGAATCGTTTCATCTCCAGGCTCCCTTTCTGTGGCCTGTAAAAACCGCACGGGCAATCATTTCGAAATACCCCCGGCGTTAACCTTAACGTTGCAGCCATTTTAGCTCTCTTCGCCATGTTTTTTATGCAACTATAAGGTTACAGCAACAAGATACTGGTGCCGGCACCACAAGTCAAGGAAATCACCCAACCATGCTGCCTCCATGGCGACATGCCTTTGGTATCAAGCAACTTTCCGGCTTTCGAATTGACAAAACCATTCCGTTTTTATATTTTATGGATACGCGTACCCTGCCGTTGCAAAAGCCGGAGGGCTTCCGGGCCGCAGCACCGAAGGTACGCCGGAGATAGGCACTGCGATCCCGTGCAGCAAAGGATCGGGCGTTTTCCGGCTTTTCCACAGGTATTCTTGTTCTGGTCCGAACATACCCGTTTCCATTACCCGGAGGTGGCAGTCAATAAAAGGGCCCATGCCCAAACGTTACCAACAGGGAGATATCCGATGAAGACCAGCAAAAGGATCATCGTCGTTTCGTTTCTGATCCAGCTTGTCCTGTTCTGGAGTACCATGCCCGAATCAGCCTTTGCGGCAGCAGAAGACCTGCTACCCGGGGGACTGGTAATTGCGCCCGCGTTTGAACCCGGATCCGGTCCACCGGTTGGAACGGTACACACGGTTGCCGGTGAGGCCGTCCTCATCCACAAAGGCGGTAAAGAAGGCTATCGGGCCCTGGCCGATCTACCGGTGTTTTTAGGCGACACCGTGATCACCCGCCCGAAGGGGCGGCTCCGGTTGAATCTGAATGACGGCAGTTCGCTCACGATGACCCCTGTCACCAAAATCGTCATCAATGAAAGTGTATATAATCCCGGCACACAAGAGCAAAAAACGGTATTGGGGCTGGATATGGGCAAGGTCCGTTTTGTGGTCAACAAACTGCTCGATTTCAAACAGTCCAAATTCGAAGTGGAAACCCCTACGGCAATCCTCGGCGTACGAGGATCCGATTTTGTTGGTGACGTCGCCCCCGGAACTACCGTGGCCACCACTTTCGAGAATACGCGGTTGGAAGTCCGCAGCCGCAAGGTGAAAGGCGCTCCGGTACTACTGCAGGATTTTGAGAGATCACGGGTGAAAATGGGAAAGTCGCCGACACCGGCCGAGAAAGTTTCGTTTGTGGAAATTCAGCGCTTGAAAAAAGAATTTGACTTTACGCCCGACACAGGTGCGGGGCAGGCCGTCCGTTCCTCCGTTGCAGCCAGCCCCCTGACCAGCGCCCAAAACTGCTCTTTGACCAAAGCACCTGGGTTTATCCCCGGAACATCGGCAGCAGATCGCCTGATTGACTGGGCGCAGAAGGGAGGCAGATAAAATGGAAACGAACAAAACTGCAGCGGTCACACTGGTCCTTATACTGGCGGCTGTTTTCCTCACGTCGGGTTGCGCCGCCCCCCCCCAAATGCTGAATTTCCTGTCTATCCAGGCGGATCAGATGCCGCAGGATGCCCAAACGGCCGCTGCGGGCGTCGATTTCCTGATCCGCGCCAGCGACCCGCCTGAAGACCTCGGATTCACGCTAAAGGCCGGACTCCGGGATACCATCGAAAAACCGGATTTTACTTACAAAGGCTTTGCCATGACGGGTCAGCAGCTGTTTCTGTATACCGACAATCCGTCGGAAGCCGGTCTGCGCAGCCTCGGCGGGGTAATCGATCTGAAAGATCCCTTTCAGCGATCCGCCCGGGTGAAATATCGCATGGATTACCGGCGCACCGATGCCGGCATCATGGTACACACGCTGCAGATAACGCCTTTTTTCGCTTCCGACCAGGAAACGGAATTTTTCCTGGTTCCGGCAGAACGCGTACCGGAGAACCTGTCCACCATTCGGCCCTCCTGGGAAAATTTTTACCTGCTGGTGCGACGGCTGAATACCGAGGCAAAAAACGATTTCCGGGATGGTGAAACCGAAAAGGAGTATATCCTCTTTGCCTTTTTCCGCAACCAGGCGGCCCCATCCGCCGAACTGAAAATGATGGTCGCCAATAAAAAAACCACGGACTTCGGTTGGGGCTGGTGCAAAAGCGGAGTGTCGTACATTACCTTTAATGGGTGGTGGATCGGCATGGTGGATGGGCAGTTTTCGGCTCTGCCGCAACAGGATTTTTACGTCAAAGCCTATTTCAAGCCGGGCAAAGAAGCTTTCGACGACGGGATGAAACTGCTGTTTAATGAACACATGAGCGCTATCACCAAACGGGCTTACCAGCTCCCATAGACCCATCCGGGCCGAACCACGCCGGCTCATGATTGCCGATTCAAAAAGGCTTCCACGGTATAAACTTTGGGGTTGCTCCGTCCCCGGCAGTTTCTGTAATAGTATAGGGGGCTTTGCGGAAGGAGGGCGAACGGGCGTCTATCTTCAGAACCCGCTGGCCATTTCAACTTTTTCCGTTTTTGTTTTGCATTGAATGCAAAGCGTTGTTACCGGTCTGGCTCTTAATCGATTGATACCGATGCCTTCACCACAGTTCTCGCACTCCCCGAAGAACCCTTCTTCAATGTTTACCAGTGCAGTTTTGATTTTGCCGATTAATTTACTTTCACGATCCCGAATTCGAAGGTTCATGGCACGGTTGGAATCAGCGGAGGCACGATCCAGAGGGTCTGCGCAGTCGTCGTCGGTCGACAAGAGCTCCGTTACCGTTGCATCTGCCTTGTGCATGAGATC
>CAZKYZ010000299.1:0-5081 GCA_964557055.1 uncultured Desulfobacterales bacterium | reverse complement strand
CGATCAGGACTTTACCGTGGGTGAGTATAAGGATCTTGTCTGTTTTACGCCATGTCTTTTACTCTCCGACTTTTGCATCGTTAGGGTGAACCATGAGCTACGAACCAGGAACCAATGGCCTGAAAGGCTATCGACAGTCAGTCCCGTTCAGCCAGCACCCCGTTCAGGGTATCCTCCAGAAGATCCAGGCAACCGCTGTAGAAATGATCCGCCCCTGGAACCATACGAAAAGTAGCTGCCGGGTTCAGCCGGTCAACCAGCTTTCTTACCTCACCGACAGGCGCAATCTCGTCAAATTCCCCGCTGACCACACCAAACAGAGATGACATCCGCTCTGCGGGGGAGAAATCCATAAACCCCACCGGCGGAGAAACCATCAATGCTTTCCCCGGTGGAAGTTTCCTTGTCTCTGGAAACGTGCCTACCCAGGATCCAAAAGAATAGCCGCTCCGGTCGACCTCGGTAACACCCGTTTCCATCAGGCGGATGACGGCTGAATCCAGATCTTGCCGTTCACCGCTCCCATTTGCGTAGGTGCCGGAACTGCTGCCCACGCCACGAAAATTGAATCGCAGGGTCGAAAACCCATGGCCGGCATATACGCGGCACAGGGCTTCCACAACGGGATTGTACATATCGCCGCCATACTGCGGATGGGGATGGGTAATGACGACTCCTTTGTGGCCTGGTCGGCGTTCAACCCGCCCTTCCAGTTCCAGCATCCCGGATCGGAATCGAATTTCTTGGTCCATGGGTCCGCGTCTGTCCTGAGTGCTTAGAAGCTGTTTCAAAACCCCCTTTCGGGCCATATCTCTTTGTTGGGCCAAGTTGTTCAATCCTCGAAATATTAAATATATGCCTGTGGTTGAACGACTTGTCCCGCCTCGACCTCTGGTCCGCCTGAAGGTTTTGAAACAGCTTCTAGGGATTGAGAAGGGTGAGCAGCTCCCCGCCGAACGTTCTTATCTGCCAATCTTTCATTTTGTCGATCTTTTTGAAATCACGACTGTTCCCGGGATGCTCTACCGCGAGGGCCGTTATCAGGGTCTTGTTGCAGATAAGCCCTGGATCAAGACCCAGGTCCCGGGCCTTGCGCTCCCGCCATATTTTCAGCTTCGTAACCCTGGCCGGCACTTCCGGTTTCATCCGTGGGTTTTTTTTGCGCGGGTACACCGGCAGCTGGGCTTCCTCCATTTCCAGTGCCCTGCAAATCGCCGCCGTAATCTGTTTGCCGAACATTTGAATCTGTTTGGAAGAAAAGATGCCCAGTTTCTCAAGCCGTCTGACCGTTACCGGCCTGGCGACACTCAGCTTCAACAGGGGATCGCCGCTGAAAACCTTGAAAACCGGGCGGTCTTTCTCACAGGCAACCGTGTCGCGCAACACCAGGAGCGATTCCAGTACGGCAAGGCTGCGTGAGCGCAATCGTCCGGCGCCCTTGATTTTCAAAAAGAGCGGCCCGGCAGGGTTGTCGGGCGGGCGGACCTGTGAAAGCAGCCGACACTCTTCCGCCACCCATGAAGCCCTCCCGGCATCTTCAAGCTCATTTTTCAACATCTCCGCCAGGGGTATGAGGTAGTGAACATCACCGGCGGCATAGGCGAACATTTCTGCAGGAAGGGGGCGTTTCGACCAGTCTTTGCGCTGGTACTTTTTGTCGAGCTGGACATGAAATCGCTTTTTAATCACCGCCTCAAGACTGGTTTCGTGTTTTCCCAAGAACATGGACGCCAACTGTGTATCGAACAGGTTGTTGATTTCAATACCAAAATCCCTGTAAAGAGATCGGACATCATAATCACTGCCATGGAAAACCTTTTGAATCGAACCATCGGCGAAAAACGGTTTGAGGGGATCTAAATGGTCAATTTTCAATGGATCGACAACCCATATTCCTTCCGCGCTCCCGATCTGAATCAGGCAGACCTTCTCCCGATAGTGATACATGGAATCCGCTTCCAGGTCCACGCTGACGGCAGCGTGTTCCATCAAGCGGTCGGCCAGCGCCTCAAGTTCTTTCTGAGTATCGATAATTCTGTAATTGCCGTCCAAGCATTCATTCATCCCGTCGACTTTCTCTTTCTGCATTTCCGTTTCCGATCCGCAGCCTTCTTTCCCTGCCAATTTCTTCCTGTTTCAGCACAACAACCCGGCAGGCCGATTTGCCCGCACCCCCGATTCACTTTTCATCTGTGTCAATCATATTCAATTCATCGGGCGAATTCAAACCATTTATCCAAACGCCGGTTCGTTTTCCCTCATTTCGGCACTTTCTTTGTCAAATGGATGCGCTTTCCTCTTGACCGCATCTTCCTTTTATTTATAATCTAAAGTTTTTCTTTCAATAAAAGTATACACGACCGTTTGTGCTGACCGGACGGGAGACATCCATCCGCCGGCTGCCGCGAACAATAAACCTTATTTACCGGTGAAAAAATGCTGAATATTACATTGCCAGATGGCACCAAAAAAGAATTCGAGGGCCCCACAGACGGGCTGTCCGTTGCGAAAAGCATCTCCGAGGGATTGGCACGCGACAGTGTTGTCATGGAAATAGATGGAGAAATTGTCGATCTGAAGACCCCCATCACCAAAGATACCGGCGTCCGCCTCATCACCACCAGGGATCCGGAAGCCCTGGACGTCATGCGCCACAGTGCCGCTCACGTTATGGCCCATGCCGTACTGAACATATTTCCGGATGCACGCCTGACCATCGGGCCTGTTGTAACAGACGGATTCTATTATGACATTGACATGCAACCCATTTCCGAAGACGATTTCGCCAAAATTGAAGCAGAGATGAAAAAAATCATCAAAGCGAAACTGCCGATCACCCGTAAGAAAGTTTCAAAAACGGATGCGCTCAATTTTTACAAAGACGAGCCCTACAAACTAGAAATGATATCCGAACTGCAGGATGGAACCATTTCCTTTTACGAGCAGAACGGTTTCACCGACCTGTGCCGGGGGCCCCACATACCGCATACCGGCATGGTCAAGGCCTTCAAGCTTACAAAGGTATCGGGCGCCTATTGGCGGGGTGACCAGGCAAACGCGCAACTTCAGCGGATATATGGAACGGCCTTTTTCGATAAAAAAGATCTGCGCGCCCATCTGAACTTTATCGAAGAGGCCAAAAAACGAAACCACCGCAAACTCGGCCAGGCTATGGACCTTTTCAGTTTTCACGACGAAGCCCCCGGCATGCCGTTTTTTCATGCCAAAGGCATGGTCCTGTGGAACATTATCCTCGAATACTGGCGGGAAGAGCACCGCGCTGACGGCTATGTGGAAACCAAGACGCCCATCATGCTGGCAAGATCTTTGTGGGAAAAAAGCGGCCACTGGGAAAACTACCGCGAAAACATGTATACCTCAACCGTTGACGATATTGAATATGCCATCAAACCCATGAACTGCCCCGGCGGCATGCTTCTGTACAAAACCACCCCTCACTCCTATAAGGATCTTCCTCTTAGATCAGCGGAAATCGGCCTTGTTCACCGGCACGAACTGTCGGGTGTTCTTTCGGGACTGTTCCGGGTGCGGGCTTTCCACCAGGATGATGCCCATATCTTCATGACACCCGACCAGATTCAGGAGGAAATCCTTGGTGTATTGCGGCTGGTCGAACGGGTGTACAGCACTTTTGGATTGGGATTTGAGTTGGAACTTTCGACACGTCCGGAAAAATCGATCGGTTCGGATGAACAGTGGGAAGTGGCCACACACGGTTTGGAAAAAGCGCTGGCTGCCTATGGCCGGGAATACAAACGAAATGAAGGCGACGGCGCCTTCTACGGACCCAAAATCGATATGCACATACAAGATGCTCTGGGCCGCACCTGGCAATGCGGAACGGTTCAGCTGGACATGTCCCTGCCCGAGCGATTCGACCTTACCTATACAGCCAGCGACAACAGCAAACAGCGTCCGATCATGATCCATCGTGTTATTTACGGTTCCATCGAGCGTTTTTTCGGAATCCTGCTCGAGCATTTTGCAGGGCGTTTTCCCATATGGATGGCACCGGTACAGGCCATTTTACTGCCGATCAACGACGATCTCGTTCCCTATGCGCAAACCGTCCAGTCCCAACTGGAGGCATCCGGTCTGCGCACCCGGATGGACAGCCGCACGGAAAGCCTGAATCGTAAGGTCAGGGAAGCGCAGCTGGAAAAGGTCCCGCTGATCCTCACCATCGGCCAGAAAGAAAAAGAAGCCGGTACCCTGTCAATCCGGACCCTCGACGGCAAGGTAGCATACGGCATCTCACAGGAAACTTTTTTGGATTCCGTTCTTGGGCACATCACCGGCAGGCGGCTGGAACCGATCGTTTTTGAATAATTGTGTATAGCATTTAGGAGAGCCCCCTGTTCTTCAGGCATATATGCCTTCAGCGAACCCGTGGCCCTTGCGATGATAGAAACCAAATGGCTGATCAACCTTCAAAACAACTGCACCAGCAAGACCCTCAGGGGTTGTTTTTGTTTTACTGGCTCCCGGTCAGCCTGTATGCCGGTTTGATCTTTATCCACTCCGCAGGGCCATCGCCGATCCAGGTGGACCTGTTCAGCTGGTCCGACAAGCTCGCCCATTTCTTGATCTACAGCATTCTCGGGATCCTGCTGCTGCGGGCTATGGGCGCCACTTTCGTCAACACGCCACAGGCAAGGGTCATTCTCTTCAGCATCGTGCTGGCATCACTTTACGGGGCAACGGATGAGTTGCATCAGTATTTTGTTCCCGCCAGAAGTGCGGAGGTATTCGATTTCCTGGCGGATACAGCCGGGGCTGTCGTCGGTGTTGTCTGCTATTGGAAATTGACCGCTTCACCGGCACCAAAGAAACCATAGAAGCCACCCCGAAAATAGTATTTTGAGATCGCTTCTAATGTTGCAATTGACACCTGGCCCATATTTTACTACGATCCACCGGCAGCATACATTCTTAAATGGCGGGGCCGTACGGATGCTTCCGCCATCCACAAAAGGAAAGGTCATCCCATGGAACAGAAGAAAACAGTCTCTGTAAACGGTAACGCCTTCACATTTGACGATGGCGAAACAATTCTCCAG
>CAZKYZ010000298.1:2425-5109 GCA_964557055.1 uncultured Desulfobacterales bacterium | reverse complement strand
CGCTTCCCGTGCACAGACCAATCTTTGCCCCTGGTGCCTGTTTTTAGCAGTCTGTCGCTGGATTTTATCCCCCCAAGCCCCTCACCGATTCAGTTGGCATGAAAATTGATTCTTATCACATGATGTATTGATGCAATTCTGGAGAGTCGGAAGAACCGATGGCTAATAATAAGGAGGCAGACCATGCAAAAACTTTTTGAAACTGTGACCCTGGGGAATTTGACCTTGGCAAACCGGTTCATATTTCCTCCGGTTAAAACAGCCTACGGTACGCCGAAGGGCAATGTGACCGATCAGCATCTGACCTACTATCGGCAAATTGCCGAAAAAGGACCGGGACTACTGATCATTGAGCCGGTGGCGGTCACGGCGGAGGGCAGGGAACATCCCAAGCAGCTGTGTATCCATCTTCCGGAAAGTACCGACGAGCTGAAAAAAATCGTAACCGTGATCCATGGGAAACGCCGGTTGGCATGCCTGCATCTCAACCACGCCGGTGCTGCGGCCAACCCCAAGGCAACGGGTGTCAGTCCCAAAGCACCATCGGCCATTACCTGTCCGGCCACCGGCGCGGCATCCGACCCGTTGACCGAAGTGGAAATTGGCACCATTGTGGACGGGTATTGGTCGGCAGCAAAAAAGGCCGTGTCTGCCGGTTTCGACTCGATTGAAGTCCAGGGCGGCCACGGATATTTGTTGTCGCAGTTTCTCAACGGGAAAATTAACCAGCGAACGGACCGTTATGGCCAAAACCGCCTGCTGTTTGCCCAGGAGGTGCTGGCGGCAGTAAAAGCGGGCGCCCCAGATCTGCCCTGCATGCTGCGCATTTCCGGCAGTGAAATGTCGCCGGAGTTCGGCATTCCGCCGGAGGATCTATTACCCCTGCTGAAATTGGCAGCTACTGCCGGAGTCTGTGCCGTTCATGTAGGGATGGGGTCGGCATGCTTCAGTCCGCCATGGTATTTCCATCACGCCAGTTTGCCGGAAAAACCCCAGATGGATGCACTTGCCTGGGTCCGCGCACAAACCGATTTGCCCCTGATTGCGGCCGGCCGAATGGGTCGCATGGATCGTGCCATCCAGGTAATCAATGAAAATCTGGCCGACCTTGTCGCACTGGGCCGCCCCCTGATTGCCGATCCCGATCTGATTGAAAAGTGGCAATCGGGTAACTCCAATGAAGTGAAATCTTGTGGATATTGCCTGCAAGGATGCCTGCACCGAGTCAAAAACGGTGAGCCCATCGGTTGCAACATCAACCCGGAAATCGGACAGCCAGCCTTGGAAAAATCGGCTCACCCCATGAATGTTCTGGTGGCCGGCGGCGGGCCGGCCGGAATGAGCGCCGCCCTGTACCTTTCCAAACGCGGCCACAAGGTCACATTGGCCGAAAGAGAAAATCAGCTCGGTGGGCAGTTCAGCCTGGCGTGGCAGGCACCGGGCAAACAGAAGATGCAAGACGGCCTGGACAATCTGGCATTTAGTGCAATAGCCAATGCCGAGGTCGTGCTGACCGGAAGGGCCGTGGACATGAATCTGGTTGCTGACGTTCGGCCGGATCTGCTGGTATGGGCCACCGGGGCGCATCAAAAAATTCCTGAGATCCAGGGGCTCGACAGCCAGTATACCATGACGTCCCTGGAATACTTCGGTGGCTCGAAACCGGTTGAAGGGCCGCGGGTCCTGGTGATCGGCGCCGGTCGGACCGGGCTTGAAATCGCGGAGAAACTCGGGGCGGATGGCTTTGATGTAACCGCTACCAAACGAACGGACCCCATCGGCAGCATGATGGAGATCATCACTAAAAAACTAACCCTCATGCGCATCGACGGTATGAAAAAAGTGACACTGATGCCCCACACAACGGTCAACGCGTTCGAGGCCGACAGGGTGGTGGTGGAAAAGGATGGCGAAACCATAACCTTGGAACCGTTTGAGACGGTTATTTTAGCTTCGGGGATGCTTTCCGCGCCCGGGCCGGACCCGGCCATCGAACAGGCGGTGGCATCCGTTGAGGTAATCGGCGACGCTGAAAAGGTCATGGACATTTACACTGCCGTTCATGCCGGCTATGCGCTGGCAGTAAAATACTAGGAGGTTTTACATGACTGACATATCCTTTGCAGACATTGCGATTGTTTCTTGCGGTACCATGTCCCTGGAACTGAATCATCTCAGATCCGAAGGGTTTCTGAACACGGAACATCTGCTGTACACGACCCCGGGCCTTCACCAGGATATCCCGGAGCTGGAGCGCCAGCTGCTCCAGAAAATAGAACGCGCCCGTCAAAGTGTTGATAAGGTCCTGGTTGTTTACGGTGGAAAATTTTGTTACGTAAACGTGGATGATCCCACCCGCCGGATGCAGGACATCATCGCTGAACAGGGTGCCGATGTGGCCAGGATAGACGCCACCCAATGCATGGACATGCTGGCCAGCGAAGAAGAACGCAAACAGATTGCCGCGGAAGTGGCTGGCGGAGAGCCGGTCTGGTGGATGACCCCGGGCTGGGTAAAGTATCGCTCACAGGTATTTAAAGGCTGGGACAAAGGGATTGCCAACGAGAATTTCCCCAGACACAACGGGGGTGCGATAGTTCTTGACGGGATCGGGTATCTTGACCAGTATATGGCGGAAAACCCAGAAGAATTTCTGGAATACTGCGACTGGATGGGAATCCCCA
>CAZKYZ010000298.1:0-2415 GCA_964557055.1 uncultured Desulfobacterales bacterium | reverse complement strand
GAATCCCCATGCAGGCATATCCTGTGAATCTCGACCGGTTTAAATCACTGCTTGCCGCAGGAGCGCAGCGGCTTAGCGGGTAGTCGATAATTTGGGCGAGGAGCGAGTTTGCCAAAAGAAATATCAAGAAGGTCTTTTTTAAAGGGATCCGCGGCTGCCGCTTGTGCGACCTGCGCCTCGCAAGTTCCACTCCCGGCATCGGCAAAAACGAAAAACGGCGGAGAAATACACAATACGTGTCACCGGTTCCCTTTGAAACACTGAATGCGGCTGTCAGTAAAGGCCCGGGTAAACCCCATTTTGACAAGGTCACGGACCAGATGGCCCATGCCGATAACCTCGCCAAGGCCATGCTCATTGCACCTTTTGCCGGATTAGCGGCTGCAGTGGGAAGGGTTTACAAGGCCTCAAAAAAAACAGGTGACAAAACAGGAGAAGCATCATGACACCCGAAACAAAACCCCGGGTGTATGCTGAACAAAAATATCTGAAACCATTCTATTTGCTTTTTGGGTTGTTTATCTATGCCGCCGTTGTCTATTGGGGGTTGATACGGCAGCGGTTTCAGTTGACCTGGGCAGCCTATTGCAGAATTGCACTGCTGGCATTAATTGCGGTTACAGGCATCTTTCGTGTCTTAAAAAACCTTCCGGATGTGGTTTTTTCACCCCTGTTTACCATGGTGATCGATATTTCCCACCTGGTTTTTATGATGTTTTTGATGTTATCCGGAGTTCTTTTCATGATCCTGAAAAAGAAATGGTTGACCGAAAAATAGGTTGTCCCGTCCAGGGACGCCATGCACAAAACTGAATTAAGGTGCTGTCAACAAAACGGAACCGGAGATGTAAATATGGAGATGGAAGTAACCTTCGCCGGCAAGAAAAAGGTCAACGCGGCGTATAAGGGATTTGTGATTGAAACGGATCAATGCAAAGAAGACGGCGGGGAGGGCAGCGCACCGGAGCCGTACGATTTGTTTCTGGTTTCCATCGGCACCTGCGCCGGTGTTTATGTGGTCTATTTCTGCGAGGAGCGGGGTATCGACACGCAGGGGATTAAACTGACCCTTACCTTCGAACGGAACGAAGAAAAGCACCTCATGGAAGCCGTTCGTATTCATATTGGTTTGCCGCTGGGATTCCCTACCAAGTACAAGAAAGCAATTGTCAAAACGGCCGGGCTCTGCACGGTCAAGCGCAACATCCTGGATCCTCCCGAGTTTACGATTACAGCGGATATAAAGGAAAGATAAACCATGCCTATTTATGAATACAAATGCAAGTCTTGCGGTCATTGCTTTGAAAAACTGGTGTTTGCCGGGGATCAGGAAACAGTGGAATGCACTGAGTGTGGAACCGCACGGGTGGAAAAACTGATGAGCTGTGCCAGTTTCATGGATTCAAGCGTCGGAAAGGTCTGCTCATCGGGAACGAATTCCGGTTTCTCGTGAGCGGGTTAATCCGACCGCTGCGGTCAGCAGCGGAACCAGAAACAAGATAGTTACCAGCAGGTGTTGTCATGCAGGATTTCCACCAGATTTGTGGTCAGAAAAAGCACTGCATGGCTGAGGTTTTGAATGGAGTCATCCAACTGGCGGTGGAAATTGCCAGGGAGGGCCGTGAGGCAGAAAAATCGACACCCTTTTCGTCGTTTCTGATACAAAAGAGGTATTAAAAAGATCCCGCCCTCTCATACTTGACCCCTTGCACGGCCACCCGGATGAAAAGAAAAAAGTCTACGACCCGGACATGCGCGAAACCGTCAAGGAACCTGCCCAGCTTGATGGTGCCTTCGTGGTCAGCGGTGCCGGGGTGGTGGTTTCGGCGGTGCGCTATATCAACACCTCCTCCCGTCGGATAGAATTGCCGCTGGGATTGGAGAGCCGGCACGTGGCCGCCGCTTCCATCAGCCGCGATACCCGGGCGGTGGCTGTGGTAGTGTCGGGAAGCTTCGTTGTACGCATTTTTAACGCGGGAAAACTGGTTGCCGAAATCATCCCGGAGGTCTGGCTGTTTGGAAATGAGTATTCGAAAATCAATGGCCCCCGGGAGGAGAAAAGGTGGCGGATCTGCACATCGTTTCAGTAAAAGCGGACAAGTAACCCGATTCTCCTGTACTACGAATCTTTTTGAAGAGGTATATCCCACTTTTTCATGTACTTCCAGATAGAGGCCCTGCTTAACCCCACTCTCCGGGCAACTTCCGCCTTGTTCCACTGACTGTCTTGAAGCAGGTTAATCAGTTTTTCCCTGGTCAGCTGGTGGGTATGGTGGCGCGGTTTTTTGCTATAAGCCTGTTGTTCATTTTTAACCGGCCCGGCGGTCGAAGCCAACTCTCTTATTTCAAGTGGGAGGTCGGCCAGATCAATTTGCCGGCCGGAACATAAAACAAAGGCATGTTCAATTGCATTGG
>CAZKYZ010000297.1:0-5110 GCA_964557055.1 uncultured Desulfobacterales bacterium | reverse complement strand
TTTTTTTGATGGATGGTGCCGAAGGCCGGACTCGAACCGGCACAGGCGTTGCCCACAGCGCCCTCAACACTGCGTGTCTACCAAGTTCCACCACTTCGGCACATGGTTTTTTTACTTCGACTCCGCCGGTTTATCTGCTGTCGGGACGGCCGGAGCCGGAGTCTGTTCCGTTGCCTGCTGCTCAACGGGTGCCACAGTATCCTGCATGACGGACGCGACGGTCCGTTTTCCGGAGAACCATGCCAGGGATAGGCAGGTGACCATGAACAAGATGGCAACCCCTGTGGTTGCCTTGCTCAAGAACGTCGATGCGCCGGTGGAACCGAAAAGGGTGTTGCTGGAACCGCCGCCGAAGGCGGCACCCATATCCGCGCCCTTGCCGGTCTGCAGCAGCACAATCATGATCAGCGCGAGGCAGGCGAGCACGTGTAATACGATCAGTATAGTAGTCATAATAGTTTCATTCGATACAGATTATTGGTAATGCACAATTTTGCTGAACGATTCAGCTTCCAGGCTCGCGCCGCCGACCAGGGCGCCGTCAATGTCCGGCATGCCCATCAGTTCGGCGATATTGGCCGGTTTGACGCTCCCGCCGTAAAGGATACGTACAGAATCCGCGAGCGGTTTGCCAAAACTTTCTTCCAGCTGAGACCGGATGAAACGGTGGGCTTCCTGAGCCTGCTCCGTGGTTGCGGTTTTACCGGTGCCGATGGCCCACACCGGTTCATAAGCTACCACCAGATTCTCCAAGTCCTTGGGAAAAAGGTCTTTTAAACCATTTTTGATTTGTTTGTCAAGTACAGAAAACGTTTTCCCGTTTTCGCGCTCCGCTTCCAACTCACCGATACAGAGCACCGGAAAGAGGCCATTGGCCACGGCGCAGTGCATCCGGCGGTTGACGGTTTGGTCGGTTTCGCCGAAATACTGGCGTCTTTCCGAATGTCCGATGATGACATAGGTGCAGCCGGCGGCCTGCAGCATTCCGGCGGAAATTTCTCCGGTGAAGGCTCCTTCTTTTTCCCAGAACAGGTTCTGGGCACCCAGGGCCACCGGGCTGCCGGAGACGGCTTCGGCCACGGAGATCAGGGCGGTGAAAGGGGGCGCAATCATTACTTCGGGGCCGGTAACATTTTTTACCAGCCCGGCCAGTGCAGCGGCGGTTGCGGCCGCCTCGGCAGGGGTCTTGTACATTTTCCAGTTGCCGGCTATCAGTGGTCGACGATCGCTCATGGGGTTCCTCCCTTGTTGGGTTGATGCCGATGGGCATCGGCGGTTGAGGAGAACAGGGTACCGGCTGCAGCCAGGATCAGGACGTCGGCTCCCGGGCCGACAAAGAGCATCAGAATCACGGCATAGAGCGGAAACATGTCCCGGGTCAATGCCGCCGTGGCGCCGGGAATGATGAAAAAGACCGCCAGGTCGACAGCCGCCAGGATAACCAGTCCCCAGACGGCCCACCGGCGCCGGTTCCAGATTCCCAGGGAGAGCAGAACGAAGGGGACCATCAGCAGGACCTGTTTTAGCAAAATGGGTCCCAGAGCCGCTTGGGGGATGTTGGGATCCAGAAAGAGCCACAAAAGGCCTTTGAATATTCCCAACCATGCCGCGGCCCAGGCGGTCCAGTGAAAATCAGGAAGCATCCTTCCCACCGGGAAAACGGAAAACCGGGCCGGTCCGATTATCGATTCATTCTTATCCACCATAATATTTCTCACTTCTGAGCGTTTTTTGGTCCTACAGCTGGTTTCCGATCATGGCCATCAGGTCCACCATGCGGTTGGAATAGCCGGCTTCGTTGTCGTACCAGGAAAGGACCTTCACCATATTGTCAATGACATAGGTCGTGGGCCCGTCAACGATGGAAGAGAGGACACAGCCGTTGTAGTCCGACGAAACCAGCGGCAGATCGGTGTATCCCAAAATTCCTTTCAGTTCACCCTCGGCAGCCTGGCGAAGTGCTTCGTTTATATCCGTGACCGTGACCCCGGACTTGTTAATGGTAACAACCAGGTCCACAATGGAAACGTTGGGGGTGGGGACCCGAATCGCCAGTCCGTTGAGTTTTCCGGAAAGTTCCGGCAGCACCAGGGCAACGGCTTTGGCCGCACCGGTGGTGGTGGGTATCATGGAAAGGGCCGCGGCGCGGGCCCGCCGGAGATCCTTGTGGGCGAAATCCAGAAGGCGCTGATCGCCGGTATACGAGTGGATCGTGGTCATCAGGCCGCTCTGAATGCCGAAATTCTCCAGCAGGACCTTGGCCACCGGGGCCAGACAGTTGGTGGTACAGGAAGCGTTTGAGATAATGTGGTGCTGGCCGGGATCGTAGCGGTTGGAATTCACGCCCATGACGATGGTGATGTCGGGATCCTTGGCAGGAGCGCTGATAACGACTTTCCGGGCTCCCGCTGAAAGATGCTTGGAAGTGTTTTCCTTGTCCCGGAAAAGGCCGGTGCATTCGGCCACAATATCGGCCCCGTAACGCTGCCAGGCCAGTTCGGCCGGGTCCTTGATGGAGGTTACGGCAATGGTTTTGCCGTTCACTTCGATGGCCTCCTCCTTAGCGCCGACCTCGGCATCCAGGGTGCCGTGGACCGAATCGTATTTGAGAAGGTGGGCCATCGTGGCCGGATCCGTCAGGTCGTTGATGGCGACAACTTCCAGGTCGGGGTTTTTCATGGCCGCGCGGAAAACGATCCTGCCGATTCTGCCAAATCCATTGATACCTATTTTAATGCTCATAGTTGTTCTCCTTTATATGAAATATTTTTATATTTAAATGCCGGCAATATGCCAATTGAACCAAAACCGGGGATATGCAGGTACGCCCGGTACACACGCGAACCGCTTGCCCGGTTTAGCCGTAAAACGTGATTAGGGTAAGAGAATCGTGGCAGCCGCGGAAAAATCAGGCCCGTTTGTGGCCTTTCAATATGCCGCTGGCAAGTGAGATGCTTTTTTTGCCGTAGGCTTCCAGGGTTACGGCGAGTTCTCCCAGTTCCATTTTTTTGCGGGAATTGATGGCCTTGATCAGAACAGGCAGGTTGACGCCGGACAACACTTCGATTTTGCCTTCTTCCAGAAAGGAGTAGCTCAGATTGGACGGTGTTCCTCCGAACATATCGGTGAGGACGATCACACCATCGCTCCGGCTGACCTTTTAATTGCCTCGGAAATCTCTTTTGTCAGTTTTTCCACATTTTCATTGAGATCGATGGATACGGCGATGACCGCTTCCGGGCGGTCTCCCAGAACAAACGCGGCTGCCTCGATAAAGGCGCTTCCCAGGTTGCTGTGCGTAACGATTACAATACCAGTCATAGTACCTCTGTTATTTCCTTCGCCCGGCCGGCAGGCAAATGCCGTCGCGACCGTTGCGGGAGCTTTCGTGATGTATTTTGTGTACTCCCGGCACCAACCCGGAACAAAACCGCGTTTGCCGGCACACAGTTCACTGCGGCATGTCCCGATGCAGCAGTTTTACCTGGTCGACGGATTTTTTCAAATGGTTGTACACCGCCCGTGAGACAACGACGGACCGGTGCTGTCCGCCGGTACAGCCCAGGGCAATTGTCAGATATGATTTCCCCTCCTTTTTATACAACGGAATCAAATAGTCAAGAAAATCTAAATATTTCTGTAAGAAAATTTTGGTTTCCCTGTCCGTCATCACGTAAGCCGTCACGGCATCGTCCTCTCCTGTCAATTCCCTCAATTCCGGGACGAAGTAAGGGTTGGTCAAAAAACGGACATCAATGATCATATCCGCATCCGTCGGTGTGCCGTGCTTGAATCCAAAGGAGATCACGCTGATCTGGATATGCTCCGGGGGACCGGCCGGTCGGGCGATTTCAAGTATCCTGGCCTTGAATTCATGAACGTTAAAAGAGGACGTATCGATGATCTGGGCCGCCGCCTTGCGCAGCCCGGCCAGGGCCTCTTTTTCGAAGCGAATCCCGTCCGTAAGGCTGCCGTCTCTGGAAAGGGGATGCTTCCTGCGGGTCTGTTTGTAGCGGTTGATAATGACGTTTTCGTCCGATTCCAGGAACAGAATTAAAAATTTAATCCCCTGTTTTAACAGTCGATCGAAGACGACGGGGTAGTGGAGGAGAAAATTTTTTTCGCGGATATCCATGACAAAAGCCAGGCCGGTGATATCGGCTGAATTCTTCAGGGGAAGCTCGAGAAATTTGGGCAGCAGTGTTACCGGCAGGTTGTCCACACAGTAAAACCCCTCGTCTTCAAGCGCTTCCAGGGCGACACTTTTTCCGGATCCGGAAAGCCCTGTAATAATAATGATGGGCAGGTCCATGGCAGAAAATCACAATCCAGTACGGGGTAATTTGTTGATTCGTTAATTCGTTGATTGTTTGGCGCAAAGCGCATAGAGCAAAGCGCATAGAGCAAGGAGCAAAGAGCATAGGGCAGAGAGAAAGGGCCAAGAGCATAGGGCATAGCGCAAAGTGCATAGAGCATGGCGTATAGAGAAACATCTTCCCATTTCCTACCTGCCGAACTACATGTTTTATTTAACTATTCACTATTTACTACTCACTACTTACTGTTCTTCGCCCTCTGCGCTATGCTCCCTGCTACTTGCCCATCGTCTTCGCAATTCGCAATTCGAAATTTCTTTTCTCCCTTCCGCCTGTATTCCTAGAAATCCTCGTCGTATTCAGCGATGATTTCCACGATTTCTTTCGGATGGGCGGCATCCATCAGCCGCTCGCGGAAAGGATCGTTTTTCAGGATCCGTGAAATCCTGGAAAGAACTTTGAGGTGCAGACCGGTGGCGTTTTCGGGCGCAACGAGCAGGAAAAAGATATGCGTCGGTTTGCCATCGATGGATTCAAAATCAACGCCTTTGCGGCTGTGGCCGAAACCAAGCAGGAGGCTGTCCAGGCCGGGCAGCTTGCCGTGGGGAATTCCGATACCGCCGCCGATCCCCGTGCTGCCGAGCCTTTCCCGCTCCATCAGTACGCGCAACAGTTCAATATGATCCACACCGGCTCGGCTGGCCACTGGTGTGACCAATTCGTTCAGGATACCCTTTTTGTCTGTTGCCTGCAGATCCGGAAGGATCGATTCTTTTGGTAGAACGTCTAGTAAC
>CAZKYZ010000296.1:0-5138 GCA_964557055.1 uncultured Desulfobacterales bacterium | reverse complement strand
CCCCCCCCCCCCCCCCCCCCCCCCCCACCCCCCCCCCCCCCCCCCCCCCCCCTCCCCACTAATCTTAACACTCTTTCCCTACACGACGCTCTTCCGATCTCCGGGTTGTTCTGGCGCAGGGCGTTGCCCATCTTTTCTTCGTAAAGCAAGTCCCCGGCCAGGGCAATCGGTATGTTTTTTTCCTTGATGGCCAGGGCCCCCACAATTTTGTCGGTAATGAAGCCATCGATTCGTCCGGTCGATATTTCCAGAACCATGTCGGGTACCCCTTTGTATGTGCGAATCTCGGCACCGGGCATATTCTCGCGAACCCATTTTTCATAGGTGGTGCCCAGGGTGACGCCGACTTTTTTTCCGTCCAGATCTTTGACGGACGCGATTGCAGAACCTATTTTCACGAACAACTGGGCGCCTGAACGGTAATAAGGATCGGAAAAGTCGATGGACTTGAGTCGTTCGTCGGTGATGGCCATGCTGCCGCAGATCAGTTCATATTTATTGGCCAGCAGTCCTGCGATGATGCCATCCCAGGCGGTACTCAACGGTACGCCTTTGACGCCGATTCTTTTGGCGACTTCGCTACCCATTTCTACGTCGAAACCGGTCAGCTTATTGTTTTCATCCACAAAATTGAAGGGGGGATACTGCCCGCTCATGGCCATGCGGATTTCGCCCGTTTGCTTGACATTTGCCAGGTCCCCGGCAGTTGCCATGCCGGCGATAAGAAAACCAGCCAATACGAGAAGTACTGTCATCAATGATCGATTCATCACACATCTCCTTTTAATTTAGGTTGTTGCCAGTTGTAATAAAAATAAAGTTAAACCAAACAGAGAGCCTCGCGTCCTGAAAAGTTTGCTATTGGGAGTAGTAAAAAATCCGGGCTGAATCTTCAATCAGCGTCCGGCTTCTGCTTCCTTTTGGTCCGGCGGGACCAGATTGGACAATATGCCGGCAACCTCCCGGATAAGGTCCGCAAAGCCTTCTTCGACATCGGCGGCACTGTTCTGAAGCGCTGGGAAATCAAAGGAAACTGCGCCGACAACCCTGCCATCGCGCGGATCACACAACGGCGCCGCAATGGCGATCAGGCCGGGCAGGTATTCTTCCACATTCATGGCGTAACCCTGCTGCCGGATCTTTTCCAGTTCCGTCAAAAGGACCTTTTTATTCGTTATGGTCTGCGCCGTTTTTGCTGGCAGCAGCATTGTTTTTACTTTTTGTTCTGCTTGTTTTGGTTCCAGGCTGGCAAGATAGGCTTTTCCCAGCGCGGTGTTGTGCAGGCAGTTGCGAGATGAGTTCGGCAAACGATACGTCAGTGTCTCCGCAGCACTCTGATGATAAATTCGGACAATGGTGTCATCGACCACAATGGCGGCATCAATGCTGATATTGTATTGACTGTGGATGCGGTCGATTACCCCCTGTATCAGGTGTCGGTGGTCGGTGGCCCGCATCAGGTTATTGCAAAGCGCAAGGCTGAGGATTGCGGGGCAAATTACCTTCGTGTGCGGATCTTTCTCAAGGTAGCCCAACTCCACCAGGGTATTGATGTAGCGATAGGTGGATGTCATGTTCAGCCCCAGGGTTTTGGCGATTTCACTCTGGGTCCTTGCGGGTGTTTCCCTGTCGAAGAGGGAAAGAATTTTGAGGCCTTTTTCCAAGGATTTCGAAAAATAGTATTTTCCTTTTGACATACACCGCCTGTACGATTATTAAACTAACTATAATAGGAAATGAATTACTATTATAGTTAATTAGTCCAGGTCCGGACGGATTGTCAACGACTATTTTTATTCAGCGTTTACGGAGGTCATATGCAAGATGACAACAGGACCGTAACGGTTACTTTTACAAACACCGGGGAAACCCGGCAGGTGCCGCTTGACCGGTTGGTGTCGGCAATAACAGATTTTCTGGATTACTATATCCATCCTTCTCTGGCGGAACCATCTTTTATCACCCTTGTCGGCGAGGGGAGCGGGTCCGCCCGGTTCGATCGGTTGCTTGCCGCGACGGGTTTTGCAGACGATTCCACCGGTTTTTTCCAGAAGCTTCTTGTCTTGCTGGGTAGGGCTGACGGACGGGATGCAATCACCCTCAACGGTATTGGTATTCCGCACCTGGCCCTGATGACTATTTTCGAAGTGGTCCTGCCCGGCAGTCGGTTTATATCCATAAAAGATGTCGGTCAGCTTGAGAAGCAGACCAATATTCTGGTTCCCCAGAAGGATCGGGAGGATATGCAAACCGTTCTGGACACCTACCCGGTACGCCTTTCCATGCACACGATCCGGCAGATGCGGATATCCCCAAACGTGGCCTATCAATACCTTCCCTTTACCGAGGAACTGGATACGGTGGGGAACACCAACACCTGGATCGGCCAGTTCCACCAGGGGCTGCTCGAGCAGATGTATGCCAACCGGGTGATTTTTCTTTTGAACATGAGCTGCCCGGTCTATTGTCGTTTCTGCTTCCGCAAACACAAGGAATCGAGAAACGAGTCAAATCCCAGCAGGAAGGATATTATCAAGGCAGTGGAACACATTCGGGATTCTCCGACCGTTAAAGAGATTATCATCACCGGCGGCGACCCGTTCATGAACCGCGGGAATATGGATTGTGCCGTTGACAGTCTCGCTGAAATAGAACATGTCCGCGCACTGCGCCTGGCCACCCGTTCGATCGCCTACTTTCCGCACATGTTTCTGGCTGATGACGGAGAGTACCTGGCCTGGTTGAAGGAAAAGAACCTGGCGCTGCAGCGAAAGGGCAAACGCTTGGAAGTGGCCACGCATTTCATTCATCCGGACGAAGTGTCTCCGCAATCTCTCGACATCATCAGCGACCTGGTGCGCAACGGAATCACGGTATACATCCAGACTCCTTTTTTAAAGGGCTGCAACGACAAGGGACCGGAACTCGTACGCCTGTTCAGCCTGCTGAGGGGAGCTGGTGCCGAAATGCACTACATCTATATCCCCTGCAGTCCGATTCATGGCAACAGTATCTACTGGAGCCCGATTTCGAGTGGTATCTCGGTGGCGGCCTACCTGAGAGCCCACCTTTCCGATCGTGCCATCCCGCGTATATGCACCGCCACGCCCATCGGCAAGATGGACTGGCATACCAGCGGTTGGGCGGTGGAGCCGGTTTTGGATAATGACAATCTGATTTGGATCCGAACCCCCTATACGCCGGAATATTTCAAACGTTTCGCCCCGCTTACCGAAAAGCTGGACAACATCCGGGTCAACGCGGAAGGCACCATAGATATCCAGTATTTCGCCAAAATTGGTAATAAAGACTTGTTCCTGGGTAATCTTGTCTCCGAACCGGCCCCCGAATTGCCTGTTGACACGGAGAATCTGACTTCGGGGGAGATGCGTTGCCAGGATGCGTGCCTGACCGATACCATTGTATCCACAAACATACCGGGCCTCTTTCGCCAGCATGAAACCCGGGTGGAGATGACCGTTGCGGCGGGGGAAGCGGCCATCGGGTATATATTGGCCGATGCCCGGATCACTGACGTAGTTATCTCCGCTGAAAACGATACCATTCAGGCACTCGGCCTTGTGGAGAGATTGGTGCAGCGATTGGCGGCGGTTTCCCACGTCAATGCCGTGCGACTGCGCAGCCTGGTGTTCAACCATTCTCCGGAACGTTTTACGCGCGGGACGATTGATTGCCTGGCCGGCATGAACCGATTGTCTATCGTCGGGCCCTTACGGTTGGAGATCGAAACCCGCTTTTACCTGGCCGGGGAGATCACCGTCCAGCATGACCGGCTGGTCCGGGATCTCAACAACCGGGGGATTACGGTATACAACAACACGGCGTTGATAGCAGGTATCAATGATAACGCCGATGCGATTCAAACCCTTTCTTTCCGCCTGCGCCAAGCGGGTATCGAATTTCATCACCTTTATGTGGCCGGATTGCCACAGCAGGATCTTTACAACAAGGACCGTCCTGTGCACATGAGCGATGTCATCGCCATAGCCACCTGCGTTCGGAGAGAAGGCAGCGGCCGCGAGATACCTCGCTATATTATCAGGACGATTCTGGGGGAAGTGGATTTTGGCCTTACCTCTGCTTTCACCGCTGAGGAAGGTAAAATGCTGGTCCGGTTGCTTCCGTATGGCCGGTCCTATTTTACAGACATGGACCCTGGCTTTGAATGGCCGCAGGGTGTCCGTGTGGATGCAGAAGGGATACCGTCCGTTCGGGTTGCGGGACTTGTCGGGACAGGAGCGTTTGCCCTTGCCTGATGCCCACTGTTCAGTGAGCGGTGGGCAGTATTGTTTCCTGCCCGTTCGTAATCTTTTTCACGTGGCAAAGGGAGACCATGTACTATCCGTTTATGATGTACAACACCGGGGTCGACCACCAGCCCGTTTTTCAGAATTTGACCGGTGATCCTTTCGTTGCCGATTTTTCCCGGTATAGCAGCCTGGTGGCGAACACAGATCCCAGGGATCAGAAAAAGTTCCAGCAACTATTGGAAAAGCAGATGTCCCCGGATTATTCTTGGGCGTTTTCGCCATACCTGGAAAGGCGTGATACCCTGCTGGCGGATTGCCCCCAGATGGCTGCCGAAAAACGTTTTTTCCATCTGGGGATAGACATTATCGTTCCGGTGGATACGCCACTGCATGCACCGCTGAATGCCGTCGTAGCAGAAAGCGGGTATGAAGTCGGCGAAGGCAACTATGGCGGTTTTGTATGCCTGCGACATGAAGGCCGACGCTTTGAACCGTTTTTCAGTTTTTACGGCCACCTCAACCGGGATAAACTGCCGGACGTGGGGAATGCCGTTGCTGCCGGAGAAAAATTTGCTGTGATCGGTGATTTTTCCGACAATGGCAACTGGTTCCACCACACCCACGTTCAAGTCATCACAAGAAAAGGGCTGGATGCGGGCTACCTGTCCAAGGGGTACTGCACGGCGGAAGATCTCGCGTCGATGAACGACCTGTGCCCGTCACCGATGTCCCTGTTTATTCGCTGATACATCGGCTGCCTGCCGGTTTTTCGGCTCAAAACCGGCAGGCTTGCGAAACATCTACGACAGTATCCTCAGACGGTACCGCTCTCTCCTCGAAATCAACGGCGTTCCCACTTGAGACGTG
>CAZKYZ010000295.1:0-5145 GCA_964557055.1 uncultured Desulfobacterales bacterium | reverse complement strand
GCTGTATGGGAAACCGTTAGAAGATCCTTGCCGTAAAGATATTCCATGGCGATGAAGTAAGAACCCTCCATCTGACCGAAATCGTATATCTGCATGATGTTTTCATGCTGCAGAAGGGCTGCCAATTTGGCTTCTTCCACAAATGACTGGACAAGTTCTCTATTGGAAAGCAGGTGGGGCAGGATTTTTTTTATGGCAATCCGTTTTTCAAAACCGCCGAAACCGGTTATTTTGGCTTTGTACAGTTCTGCCATACCGCCGGTGGCGATTTTTTCCTGGAGGAGATATTTCCCAAATCTTTTCGGCAGTGGAAAGGACATTAGGCCATATCTTTACTCCAGTTCCTTCAGTTTTTCAAGGAGCTTTCGTGCATTTTCGAGATCTTTCCGGGCGGTTGGGTGATCCGGGTTCAATAGCAGGGCCGCCTCCCAATCGGAAATGGCCAGTTCCAGTTCCTCTTTCAGAAAATGACCGACACCGCTGCGATAGTGGGCTTCTGCCTGTTCCTGCATGGCTGTGTTTACTTCGGCAACCAGTTTTTCGACACCTTTGTAACCATGGGTCACCTGGGAAAGCATCTGTCGGCTTTCCAGATATCGTTTTTGCCGTTGCAGGTCTTTGCCGGCCTGGAAACAGATTTCATCTTTCAATTTTTCGGCAGATGAATTGTCGGGATCATACAGTTTTACCAGTTTGACTATGTTTAAGGCACTTTTGTAATTTTTGGCGGCAAGGTATTGTTCCGCTTTCTTCAATTGGTTGTCAATATCGGTTGGCGGTTTGAGGGGGTTTACTCGCGCGACTCTTTTGCGGGGAAGCAGTTTTTGGCTGAACAGGGGATAGTGGACGGGTTCTCCCGCATCAAATGATTCCTGAGATGATTTTTCATTGAAGTAGTACAACAGGAATCCCAATTCAAAATCTTTCCACAACGCTTCCGATATCGTTGCGGCAGTCTCCTTTTTAGCCGGCGTGTAGATGGCCGATGTCTGCCGATCGGCAACCGTTTTACGCAGATAGGACAATGCCTGAGAATGGTCGTGATCATAAGCCAGAGCCGCCAGGAAATGGTGACGCGCCGTTTCCATTTGTTTCTTTTGAAAGGCTTTCAGTCCCCCTTGAAACTGATTTTCAGCGCCATTTTTTCTGGCTGCATTCAGGTCTTCAATCCGTTGGTTTATGGCCGGATCTTCCGGCTGTATGCTTTTCGCCATCAGAAGGTAAGCGAGTGCCCTCTGATACTCGTTATTGGCTTCAAGAGACGCGGCCTGGTCCAGGTAGTACCTCCACGGTTCGTTTGGATAGCGTTCCATCGCAGGGGCAGGTGGGCGACGAACGGCAGAACATCCTGCCAGAAAGCAGAGCGAAAAAATCGCGATTATCCGTATGATCTTGGGTAAACTCATTTCAGATTCATTTCTGTGAAAACCGAAATATTCTGCCGGAATGTGTCAAGGCTGTCACCGGCATAGATAAGTGAGCGCCTGACGTGGAATGGATCACTATAAAATGGATTACTGCCCCTTTGGTACGTTACCGCACCGCGGTAGCCTTTCTTCTTTAGTATTTCGATGACCAATCCGTTGGTTTCTCCGTAAGGATAGGCAAAATAGTTGCTCTCCAGACCGAGGTGTTCCCGGATGGCTTCTTTGCTGTCATTAATTTCCTCATCCAGCACCTGAAAATAGGTCTTAAACGATTCTTCTTTATTTCGGATGGCAAGATTGCGTCGCCGACAGGAATGACTTTCGATTTGATGACCACTTTGACGCATTTTTTCTAAATCGCCCCAGGACAATGCATTTTCGTTCCCGATGGATGCCGTATAGACAAAAATAGTTGCTGAATATCCGTATTTCTGCAGGAGGGGATAGGCGATTGTGACCACGGATGACATGCTGCTGTCGATGGTGATGACGATGGATTTGGCAGGTATTTGCTGCCTGTAGTCCAGGAAATCATAAAATTCTGTCAGTGAGATAACGTGATAACCGTTGTCGCCAAGATATTTCAACTGCTTTTCAAAGGCAGCGGCTGTAACCATGTACTTGCCGGATTTTGATTCGGAGAATCCGGCATATGCAATTATCGGTACTGTTTGGATCCCCCAGGGGGTGACGCCTCCTTTTTTAAACGGTTCCAAGGGAATGATGACATCTTCTCCAGCGGTTATATTTTCGATCCGGTTGAATTCGGATATTTCCCAGGCTTGCGAAGGCGTATGAAGGTATTCCTGCGCCAGGGATTCGATGGTGTCTTCCGGTTGTGTCCTGACAAGTATAAAATTATCCAGTACAACGTGCTGTTGAAACAGCATGCAGGATGACAGTAAAATAACCGCCAGAAAGCCCGCCGCTATCCGGCCGACAGTTCGATTGAGGATACGCATTGATTTTTTCATTTGACTGAAATACCGAATTTTTTTCCGATCACCCTGTAAGCTTTTACGGGTTCGGCTTTGCCTTTTATTATCTGGGGCTCCAATTTGACAACTTCCAACTGACCGGACAGCTTGGCATAAACGGCCTCACTGATGACGATTTCACCCGGTTCCGCGAGACCACTGAGACGCGAAGCCAGGTTGACCGGGTCGCCGATAACGGTATACTCCATTTTATCCTCTGTACCGATATTTCCGGATACGACGGTTCCGGTATCAATTCCAATCCCGACGGTGCCAAACAGCTGGTTGTTTTTGGAGCCTGCCAGTTTCAGTTCATCCCGTATATCCAGAGCGGCGTTCAGCGCTCGTTCGGTGTGGTTTTTCATGTAGACCGGAGCACCAAAAACACCCAGTATCGCGTCACCGATAAATTTGTCGACATAACCGCTCTGTTTTAAAATCAAACGGGTCTGAATTTCGAAACATTCGTTGAGCTTCTCAACCACCTCAACAGGCTCCCGGGTTTCTGAAAACGCCGTGAATCCTCGGATATCGGTGAATAAGATGGTGGATTGGATCTGATGCCCTTTCAGCCATCCGGCCTCCGGATTGGCCATGATCATGTTGAGGACATTGGTTCCGACATACTTTCCGAAAGAACGCTTCATCATCGATTTAAGCCAGAGTTCTTCACTCATTGTATTAAAAGCGGAGGCCAGTTTACCGAGTTCATCATTTCGATTGACTTTGATTTTGTACTGAAAATTACCTTTGGCGATTTCCCAGGTGGCTTTGACAAGTTCTGAGATCGGCATGGAGAACCGGTAACCGAAAATCAGGGCAAACAGGATTCCCAATCCAATTACCGGAAGCGTCACGATAACAATCGATATTCCGGCTTTATGAATAAGCTGTTCAATGAAGTCTATGGACACGCCAACGTGGACGCTGCCGAGTTTTTTTTTCTGAAACAGTACGCTGCGGGTGAGATCGAGGGATTGTTCGCCGGTAGCCGACACATAGGCATAATAAGTGACATCCGCCGCCTGCCGGGCATTCCGGCTCTCACTTCTTTCGAGGTAAGGTTTTCCGATTTTACTGGAATCCGTGTGGGCCTTGATAATTCCATGGCGATCTACAATCACCGCGTAGAGCAGGCCTTCTACCGCGGCGGTTTCTTTGATCAAGGTGTTCAGGCGCAGAATATTGTTTTCGATCAACGGGATGCCGGCATTGTTGACAAAATAGTTTACGGTAATCCTGCCGATTTTCAACATCTGGTCATGCAGCTGCTTCTGCTGCCGGTTGAGGGTCACCACTCCAAGCGCTATTGAAACAAGCAGGACGATTGAGGTAATTGCGACGGAAAGTTTGAGCCAGATCGGAAAGGGTACCCGGGGAAGTTTTTCCTGCGGTTTGGAGCGGATGGCGTCGACCAGGTTCTCAATATTGTCGGTGAGCGATGTCGCATTGAGATTATAATGCTCGTTGATGTTTTTGAGAAGTGCTTTTTCGGAGGCATAGCCCAGTTCCTTAATGACTGTTGCTATGCGGGGTGTCTGCCCGGTGTGGCTGAGGCGATCGAACTGTTCATTGAGGGCGTGTTGAAGCTGTTCTTCGTCGATGACCCCTTTTTTGACCAGTGCCTCACCGACCAACAAATCCGTGTCGGTGGAAGATTTGGTAAATGAAGAAAAAAAACTGTTTCTGGATGTCTTTATCAGTGGTTTATTCATCGTTATTATTATGATGGTTCGCTGCCGACGATCAGATGCCGTGAAAAAAAACGATCAAAGGCGTTTGGGCAGCGTATATTCCGGAAAGTATAAAGAATATTGGCTGTGGTGTCAAACAGAACGGTTCGTTGTCGCCAGTTCTTCCAGGCAGGTATCATATTCTGAAATGATGTTTTCCCAGGAATAGTTGGCCATGGCGGTGGCCAGATCGTGCCGGTATTGCATAAAATCACCGTAATTTCGGATCATATTGTCAAGTTTTGACACCATGTCGTCAAAATCGGTATAGAGAAATCGGGAATGGTGCCGCCGCGGCAGGATTTCCGGATACGACAAACGATCCGGAAGCAACGGCAGACAACCGAGCCCAATGGCTTCGACGATAGAAATACCGAAATTTTCCTGCAAAGATGTACTGATGACAACGGTACCCATCCGGAGCATATTCATGTATTCCCGGCGGGATCCTATGAAGCCATAATGAACCAGACGCTCTTTGAGGTGTTCCCGGGCAAGCATAAACGGTCTGGGTACTTCCTGGAAACATTCTCCCAGCAGGGCCACCCGGAAATCCGTTCCTTTTTTGCGGACGGCATAAAGCGCATCGAAAAACGCCCCCGGGTTCTTATCAAATTCCCAGCGGTGGTTCCAGATGATCAGCGGCGGTTTTTCAGAATCAGGCTGTTGTAGCTGTTCGTGGGTGCTGATATTACATCCGGGATATATAACCCTGCTTTTCTCGCGGATTGCGGCGGCAACCCAGTGGGGCTTGTATTCCGGCATTCTGCCGATGAAGGTCGGGAGATGGTCTAAAAACTTGTGCATATGGGTGTTTGAGTTGAAAACAAGACGGTCGGCGCATACGGCTGTTGTAATATCCGTAAATCCGAACTGGTAGTCCATTGATTTGCCGGGGGCCAGGGGGTAGGTCAACTGGTTTTCGTGAAAATATACCAGTGACGGTATGAAATTTTTACCACTGATTGCTTTCAGGTCGCAAAGGCTTATCAGGTTCGATGCGATCAG